>PWSL01000089.1 GCA_003563255.1 Desulfonatronospira sp.
AACTTATAAAATATAATTACGTATCTCAATTGGGGACAGGCACCCCCGCACTTATTTTTATTACAAATGATCTTGGTTTTATTGGAAAAAATAAGTGCGGGGAGAGCCAGTCCCCGGAGGTCAGTCATAAGTTTCGCTGTAGTGCTATTAACAATTAACAAATAACAGATAACAGATAACTGGCTTGCGGGCAAAGCCCGCGTTAAATACATAATCCGTAAGTCTTCCTTACTTAAACCATCCAACCAGGCATCATGATAGGAATAATCTTAGTCTCGCACAACGATTTCGGCGCCTGCCTGCTGCAGGCGGCACATACTATGGTCGGTGACAGCGGCAAGTGCTGCGCCATCGGGGTGGATGTGTCCAAGCCCATGCAGGATATCATAGACCAGCTCAAGCAGAAAGTTAAAGAAATGGATTCCGGCCATGGAGTAGTGGTCCTGACTGACATGTTCGGGGGAACCCCCACCAATATCAGCCTCTCCCTTCTCAATCATGGCCGTATAGAGGTGATCACCGGGATGAACCTGCCCATGCTTCTGAAGGCTCTGTCCTGCAGGGAGAAGGAACTGGGGGATTTAGCCCAGGAAATTAAGGCTGCAGGCAAACAGGGCATACTGGTAGCCGGTGACGTGCTCAAGAGGCAGGTGGCCAGTTCAGGGAAAAAGGCAGAATAATATGTTCTGGGTACGCATAGACAACCGCCTGGTTCACGGTCAGGTCATCGAGACCTGGCTGCCTTACGCCGGGACCAGGGCCCTTGTGGTGGTCAACGACGACCTGGCCGCAGATCCAGTGCGTCAGGAAATCATGGGCCTTGCTGTCCCCAGCCATATAGAGATAACATTTTCTTCCGTGCAGGACAGTGCGAGACTGTTGTATTCAGCATTCCAAGATATGCTGTCCTCGGTTTTCATCCTCTTTGACAACTGCCATGATGCCAGAAAGGCCTTTGACCAGGGGGTGAACTTCAGCCGGCTCAACATCGGCAACATCCACTATGGCCCGGGCAAGAAGCAGGTCTGTTCCCATATCGCCCTGAGCCAGGACGATACGTACTGTCTGGAATATTTTTCCAGGCACGGAGTCAGGCTGGACTTCAGATGCGTGCCCCACAAAAGCGTGCAGGTGGACCCATGGTAGCCCTAAACGAAATGAGCATACTTTCCACGCTCCTGCTGGGGGGTTTTTTTTTACCGTTTTTTCCACGTTTCGTTTTGCTTTTCACTTAGGAGTGTTAGACCGCCCCCTGGCAGCAGGCTTTTTCCTGGCACTGCTGACAGGCGAGGTCTTTCCCGTCCTTTTTATTGCCCTCTTTTTCGAACTGCTGTGGCTGGACCTGATTCCCGCCGGCACCTTCATACCTCCCAACTCAGTATTCTGCCTTACCTCTGCGGCCGTTCTCACCACTCACTTTCAGCTGCAGCACACCGGCCACATTTTTTTACTGATGCTGATGAGCATTCCAGGGGCCTACATCCTTTCCCGCATCGAAGCATGGTACAGGATCAGGCAGAATAAAATGTACAACCAGATCCTGCATCAGAGCAGGGACAGGTGGAAAACCTACAGCCCCGGAAAGATGGTCCTGCAGTCTCTGGCAGGGTCACTGGGTATTTTCATGGTTTCTTCCTGCCTGGGCATATATGTTCTGGCCCTGGCCCTTCCTCCGCTTATCAGCGTATTGGATTTCCAGCGGGAATTCGCATGGCCGGTACTGCTGATGATTGCCAGCATCAGCGCCCTGGCCGGGCTCAGGGTCAAAAAAGCTTATATTTCCTTTATTTTCGGCATAATTCTGGTCAGCGCAGCCCTGGCCTGGATGCAATGGCCTGCAATACTGTAGGCGTAAGCATTCAGGGGGTCCTCGGTGGTGATAACTGGCACCAGGCCTGGGGACTGTCCCCCGCTAAGAAATATCTGTGCATATTCACAAAACTTCGCGCCTGTAATTATTGTAATTGTGCTGAAAAGGTGTCGCGGGGACTGTCCCCAGGCCGTTTGCAGCACCCCCTGAATGGTTACCTGTAGGCGCTCAGCACCTTGACAGTCAAAAGTTCTTTCCGGATGCTGAACCTGCTGGTTTTCTTCAAGTCTCTTCTTCCGTACCCAGGGCCTGCTCCACAGATATGACAACTGCCCGCAGGTGCCGGTGCGAGCCTTTTTTCATCCTGAACCGCTGCAGACTTTCCATGAGACCCATTACTATATCATCCTTGACCAGGGCCTGGCAGACGGTAACGCTGCCCGGATAAACCTGGCTGCCGAAATGCTTGCCTTCCTGGTCCTTACCCTCCACCATGGGATATCTGACATAATCTTCTATGCCCGCATCATCCAGGATTCTTTCCACGTGATCCACGTATTCAAAACGAAAACTGATATGCACCAATTTCATGTTCAACCTTTTGCAGCCTTGGGGGTTTTTCCAAAAAGCCTGAGTATAAGGTTCTGCAGCTCATCGTACAGGGTATAAACCACCGGGATTATGATAAGAGTCAGGGCGGTGGAGGTAAACAGCCCTGCTGCCACTGAAACGCCCAGGGGGGTCCTGGCTTCTCCACCTGCTCCGTATCCCAGGGCGATGGGAGTTACCCCCAGGATGGTGGAAATCGCGGTCATGACCACCGGGCGAAAGCGCTCCCTGGCGGCTGCCTGGGCCGCCTGCACCGGGTTGTTTCCTCTGGCCACCAGGACATTGGTGTAATCCACCAGTAAAATTGCGTTCTTGGTCACCAGCCCCATAAGCATGATAAGGCCGATAAAGGCATAAACGCTGAAATTCAGGTTCAAAAGCCACAAAATACCGAAAGCGCCTGCTGTGGCCAGAGGCAGAGCGGTCATGATGCTCAGGGGATATATAAATGACTCGAACTGAGCCGATAGAACCAGATATATAAAAATGACTGCAAAGACCAGAGCCAGTGCCAGGTAGTAAAAGGATTCCTCAAAGACCTCGGACATGCCGGCCATGCGATAGTCGGTACCCGGAGGAAGTTCAGCCTGCAGATATCTTTCCAGAACATCCACGGCATCACCCATGGCCACTCCCGGTGGGTTGGAGGCTGTGACAGAAGCAGAGCGCACCCGATCGAAACGGTGAATCTCACTGGGGCCGATGCTCTCCTGAATATGCACCAGGTTGTCCAGAGAAACCAGCTCATCCCTCTGGTTGCGCAGATAGACATGACGCAGGGCATCGGGAGTGGTCCGGCCTCGGTCGATGATTTCCGTAATAACGTCGTACCTGCGGGCATCCCGGTCCACGTGAGAGATATCCACTTCTCCGAACAGGTGGCGCAGGGACTGGGAAATGGCTGTGGCCGAGACCCACATTTCCGCCGCCTTTTCCCTGTCAATGGTCACATCCAGCTGAGGACTGTCCAGCTCCAGGTTGGAGCGGACCCCGACAAAGTATTCCGGGCGGCTCTGCATCCAGTCCACCACTTGTTCCTGCACTCTGTCCAGTTCCTGCAGGTCAGGGTTCTGCAGGACCACTTCCACCGGGTCTCCACCCACTCCTCCAGGAGTAACATCCACGGCGAATGCCCTGCCGTCGGGAATTTGAGCCAGTCTTTGCCGGTATTGATGCATAATCTGGCTCTGATGCATATCCCGTTCATCCCTGGGCACAAGGGTGACAAAGGCTATGCCCTCGTTGGGATGACCCGGGCCTCCTCCACGGCCCAGTCCGATCCCCATGAAAACGTGGCTGACATTGGGATCCTCGGCCAGCATATTTTCAATTCTGGCTGCAAACCTGTCCGTCTCCGGCAGGGTGGCCCCCTGGGGGGTTTCAAAAACTATCATCATCCTGGAACGGTCTTCATCCGGGGCAAACTCCTTGGGTACATTCATATAGGCCATGATGCCCGCCCCAAAGGCTATAAGCCCTATAACCACCACCAGGGCCCGTCTCTTGAAGGCCCGGGCCAGGATCCAGGCATAGGCGGATTCCACGTGATTCAAATGCCTCTCGGACATCTTGAAAAACCAGCTCTTGCGCTCCTTATATTTCAAAAGCCTGGAACAGAGCATAGGGGTCAGGGTCAGAGCCACAAAAGTGGAGGAAAACACTGTTACAGCTACGGTGAGGCCGAACTCATAAAAAAAACGCCCGATTATCCCCCCGGTAAAGGCCACCGGGATAAACACCGCTCCCAGGGACAAAGAGTTGGCAATGGCTGGAAAGGCCATCTCTGTAGTTCCCACCCGGGCCGCTGGCAGGGGATCAGCCCCGTGCTCCATGTGCCTGAAGTTGCGCTCCAGAATGACAATGGCGTCGTCCACCACTATCCCTATAACCAGGATAAGGGCCAGCATGGTCAGCACGTTGATGCTGAAGCCCAGGACATTTATTACAGCCAGACCCATGAGAAGCGACGTGGGAATGGCCAGGGCCACAATGACCGTACCCCGCCCGCTTCGCAGGAAAAACAGGACCACGAAGATCACCATTGTGGCAGCTATTAGAATGGTGGTCTGCAGGTCCCGGATGTTTTCCTCGATATATTCCGAGGCATCCATGGCCTGCATGTAGGTAAGACCCGGAGGAAAGTTTTCGGCTGACCGGCGCATGCTCTCCCGGGCCGCATCAGCCATTTCCACGGTATTGGCCCCGGTCTGGCGCACCAGGCCCAGACCCACGGTGGGCTCGCCGTTGAAACGGGCCAGCCGCCTGTAGGATTCCACGCCGTCCATTGCCCGGCCCACGTCGGACAGGCGTACCGGAGCTCCGTCCCGGTGGGCGATTATCAGATCATTGAAGGGCTCGGCCTCGGAAAAGCGGGCCCTGGTGCGGATGGTGAATTCCCTGGTCATACCTTCGATGCGTCCTGATGGAATATCCACGTTTTCCATCTGCACCGTATCCACCACGTCCTGGATGGTCAGCCGGTACGCGGCCAGCAGCTCAGGATCCACCTTTACCCGGACTGCATAGTTCCTGGAGCCGCCTACAATGACGCGGCCCACCCCGCGCAGTGTCTCCAGTCTGGGCTTTAATACGTCTTCTGCATACTGGGACATGCTCATTTCGTCCCAGCGTTCGTCCCCCTGCAGGGCGAACCACATGATGGGGGCGGCGTCCATGTCCAGCTTGCGTACAACCGGGGCCTCGGCATCACCTGGCAGGTGCCGTCTGGCCCTCTCCACAGCATCACGCACGTCCTGGGCCGCAAGGTCCTGGTCCCTCCAGAGTTCAAACTGAGCAGTGACCGTGGCTGATTGCTGTTCCGCAGTGGAAATAAGCTCCTTGATCCCCTCGATGGTGCTCAACTCAGCCTCCAGGGGCTCCACCACCTCCTGTTCCAGGATTTCCGGGGCTGCTCCCGGGAGGACCACCAGCACGCTCACCACCGGAAACTCCACGTCTGGGTTCTCCTGCACCGGCATCTGGGTAAAACCGTACACACCAAAAATGCCCAGGACCAGGAAAAAAACAATGGTCAGTACCGGGCGTCGGATACACAGGTTCCAGATCACTTACACCCCTCCTGCGCTGCTTTCCGCAGGCTGAAAGCCTTCATCCGGCAGGGATTCATCCCACTGCTCCGCCCAGTCCCTGTCCATCTCCTCCACGATATTCACCCGCGATTGGTCTTCCAGCTGCATATGCCCTGCAGTGACCACCATATCACCGCCTGAAAGTCCGTCAGTGATCTGTGCCACCCCTGGACGGCGCATCCCTGTGCTCACCCGGGTTCCAATGGCTCTGCCGTTTTCCGGGTCAACTTTAAAGACCATGAACCCGTCCCTGGTGGCTACCAGGGCCTTTTCAGGGATCACCAGGGCGTCCTTTTTCTGTCCCAGGATCAGGGTTGCCTGGGCGAAAAAGCCGGGACGCAGAAGATTGCCTGGGTTTTCAATGTCTGCGCGCACCATGAAGTTGCGGGTGGATTCTTCTACGGATGGACTTATGTAATTCAGCGCACCCTCGAAACTCTGGTCCGGGTAAGCCGGTACAGCCACCCGCACCTTTTGTCCCAGCTGTGTTTGCCCGAAATATTTTTCAGGCAGATAAAACGATATCCTCAAGGGATCCACCTGGTAAAGCACTGTAAGGGTTTCTCCCTGAGAAACAAAAGAGCCTGGATCCACCAGGCGCTGGGAAACATACCCGTCAAAAGGTGCCCTGACGATGGTTTCCTTTATCTCTTCGCGCACGTGCTCCAGGTCCGCCCTCAACCTGCGTACAGTTGCAGTTGTAGACTCCATCTCGGTTTTTACCTGCTCGTAATCATCCTCTGAGATCATCTCCTGCTCCCGCAGCATGGAAAAACGCTCGTAATTACGACGCAGGTTCCTCAGTTTGGCCCGGGCTTCCTCCAGGGCTGCTTCCTGCGAAGAAAGGCGCCTCAAAAGCTTTTGCTGCTCCAGCTCAAAAAGAATTTTATCCTTGCTTACAAAGCCTCCATCCTGGAAATGTACAGCCTTTATCCTGCCGCTGGTTTCAGGTTTGATCTCCACCTTTTGAAGCGGCCTGAGGGTCCCCACTCCCCGGACCGTATCCAGCAGAGTGATTTCACTGGCCGGCGCCAGTTCCACGGCGGCCGGCGGCCTTTCCCGGGGTTCATCGTTTTCTTGCACAGGTTCGTGTTCCAGGTAAAAATATGCCGCCCCGGCCAGGATGAGGATCAAAAACGTCCAGGGGCTGAAAATCCGCCCCAGCACACTTCTTTTCCGTTTATTTTCCTGATCCTGAGGGCTGTTTTCACTTTCCATGCTGCTGGTTCTCCGATTGAATATATCTGTTTAGCGCTTTGGATGTGGCATGGGGACTGGCTCTCCCGGTATATATTTTTCTAATCTGTTTCTTGTTCAATAAAAAATAAGTGCCGGGATGCCTGTCCCCACAAACATGCAAGCAAGGATTTTTTCTTTTTCTTTTCTTTTTCCCAGGCTCCAGTCTGGGGACATCGCTTTTTTGTGGCTCCAGCCACATTTTTAAGAAGCGGCTGGTGCCGCAAGAACTAAGCGTTCCCAGGTTGGAGCCTGGGAACGCGAGGTAACCAGGAAAGAAGAACCAGGAACCAGGGGACGGCCGGTATCTGCCCCCTGAATGGTTACCAATTATCGAAGTTTCGCTGTTGTGTTTTTATACAGCCTCAATACGACACATCAGAGCCGAATGGGGCCAGCTTCCGATTTCCGGGCTGCAGAACTTTTCATCCATGGGACAGAGCATATTGGCATTGGATTCAAAGACCCCGAAAAGCTCCGGCCTGGCTTCCTGCCTTTCGGGAAACCACCAGCCGTGCTGTACGTCCACCATACGGGGATGCATAATAGTGGACGTCTGAAGCTTCACCCTGACCTCGCCCTGCGGTGATATCACTTTCACCCACCGGCCGTTTTCAAGTCCCAGCTCTTGGGCTGTATCGGGATGCACCAGCACCAGGGGATCCGGCATCACTTCCCTGGCCGACTCGATCTGGCGCTGCTCCGAGTGATACATGGGCATAAACCTGCTCCCGGTAATCAGTATCAAAGGAAAATCCTGCGCTACTTCAGGATCTCCCTCAGGGCTCCAAGCCGGCTCTTTGTACTTGGGCAGAGGATCGTTTCCCAGCTCTTCAAAAATTGATGAGAAAAGCTCCACCTTGCCCGAGGGCGTGCCGAAGCCGTGTTTTTCATATCTCTTGTACTCAGGCGTACCTCGAAACCCGTAATCTCTGGTCAGCTCTTCAAAGGTAAGCCCCACAGGTTCCAGACAGTAGTCAAAGACCTGTTCCAGGTTTTCCCAGGGCCAGTCCTTTTCCTGGCCGAGCCTCAAGCCCAGGCCGCGGTAAAACTGATAAGTATCCTTACGTTCATACATGGGCTCAATCCCCGGGGGACAACTCATGCAGAATCCGCCTGTAGTCCAGAGCTGGGGCTGCTCCACGGTGGTGGCCGAAGGAAAGACGTAGTCGGCCAGGGCCGCCGAAGGCGTCAGGTAGTATTCCATAACCACGTAGAGGTCCAGGGACTGCAGGGCCTCAAAGACCATTTTTGAATCCGGGAAGGACAGCATGGGGTTGCTGGCCACGGAAAGCATGGCCTTCACCGGGTAGGGCTTGCCCGTGGTGACCGCCTGAAACACGTCTCTGGCGTGAGCCGCGCAGGTCCTGTACATGGACGGGGGGGAAACCATGCCCTGGGGCAGCTTTTGATTGTTTTCCAGGTTGCGCTCCCAGCCTGGAAAGCCGAAAAAGGGATAAGTATCCGCACCCAGCTGTTTGGCCCTTTGCTCCCGGCTTATGGCCTCAGCTCTCACCAGGTCGAATTCACCGCGGACTTTTGCCGCCTCCGGGGTCTGGCTGAAGGTCTCTCCACCTTCTATTTCCAGGTTTCCGGTAATGGCCCGCAGGATGGCCCTGGCCCTGGCGCACTGGTTGGAATTGATGCCCTGCTTGTCCAGTCCGTATGCGTAAGGAATCTGGGCTGGTTTTGATCTGGCGTAAAGCCTGGCCGCAGCCTTTATCTTATCCGCCGGGACCCAGGTGATTTCGCTTACCTTTTCCGGGGTGTATTCCCGTACCGACTCCTTGAGCTCATCAAAGCCCACGGTCCAGTTGGAAACGAACTCCCGGTCATAAAGATCCTCTTCAATAATCAGTCTGATCCAGGCCAGCATCATGGCCAGGTCTGTGCCAGGCCTGATCTGAAGCCACATTTCTGCAAATTCCACTTCCTGGATGCGCCTGGGATCCACCACTATGAATTTGACCCCCCTGTCCCTGGCGTCTTTCAGGGCCGGCCAGGCCAGTACTGGAGAAGAATTGGCCGCCGCCCGCCCCCAGACCACGACACACTCCGCCTGGCGCGGGTTGCCCCTGGCCATACCCCCGTAGGTGGCGTACTCAGTGGCATAAGAGGGGCACATGCAGATATTGTTCACCCCGCAGACGTTTGGTGATCCGAAAAGGTTGAAAAACCGCCTGCAGTCCCAGTGATGGGTGCGGCTGGTTCCGTGAGTGAAGGCCAGGGTTTCCGGCCCGAACTCATCCCTCAAAGCGCCGAGTTTCCGGGCGACTTCGTCCAGGGCCTGCTCCCAGGAGATACGCTCCCATTTGCCTTCCCCTCTTGCTCCCTTTCTTTTCAGAGGATGGTTTATCCGGTCAGGATGATGGATATGCTCAGGCATGAGCAGACCGCGCTCGCAGATGAGCCCTCTGGTCACCGGGTGGTCCGGGTCACCGCTGACCTCGAAAACACGCCCGTTTTTCATGTGCAGCAGGGTGCCGCATCTGGGATGGCACAGACCGCAATAGCTTCTCCTGACCTCGTCGTGCTCTTCAGGCCCGGCATTGGGATCGTATGCATAGAGGGGCAGCCCTGAAACAGCCAGTGATGAGGTAACCAGGGCCGAATAATGCAGAAATCTGCGTCTGGTTATAGTCATTTTGCCTCCTGTAATTTTTTTTAGTTCTGACAAGACTGGTTGCCGGCAGTATCATAAGCGCTGAACAGATGCTGTCTCCCTGATCCCTGCCAGGGAAAAGCGGGTGATGTGCTTTGATATTATTTCTATATCCCGGGGATCAAAGCTGTCTGGCTTTATCCTGGGTATGATATTTCTGCCGGTAAATTGGTACAGGCACTGCCCCAGAACACTCATGGCGCAGAGAAAGGTCTGCTCTTCATTTTCCTGACCTGAGGGATCCCTGCTCAGAAGTTCGTCGATTATCTCCCTGAGATAGACATACATGGGCTGGATGGAGTTCTTGACCATCAGGTCCAGGGCATCCGAATGCTCGATAATCTCCCGGGCGATGAGCCTGCCGTGCCAGTCCGGAAGTTTTTCGCCCTGGATCCGGAGCAAAAAAGAGCGGATAAAGATCCGGAGCTTTTCTTCAGCGTTGGCTCCCTTTTCCAGGCCCAGGTCAGGAGGGTGCCTGCGTACCGAGCATGCATGGGCGTGCTCCAGAACTGCGGCAAAAAGCCCCTGTTTGTTCCGGAAGTGGTAATTCACAGCGCCAACATGGGCCCCGGCCTTGTGGCAGATTTTTCTGATGGTGGTGGCTTTGTAACCGTACTCGGCAAAGATCTGCCCGGCGGCTTCCATCAGCCTCTCCCTGACATCTGAACTGTTTTTCCGGGTATACTTCAAGCATCTATCTCCTGCAGTATCTGTTCAGCGCTTTGCATGTGGCACGGGGACTGGCTCTCCCCGCACTTATTTTTAAAATGCTGTCAATCATCCTTCAGAAAAACAAGTGCGGGGGTGCCTGTCCCCTGCTTTCCTTAAAAGCGCTAAACAGATACCTCCTGCATGTTATATGTATAGATTTTCGAACATTTGTTTTAAACTGTCAACCAAAATTGTAAACAATTATGCATCGAGTCGCACTCAGCTCCATTGTAACGTCACTATTCAGGGGGTCCTCGGTGGTTACTACTGGCACCAGGCATGGGGTCTGTCCCCGGTGGCCGAGGCGATAATTTACACAAAGAGTCGCTGTAGTGCTAATGGAATGCAACCGTCGGTAATAAAAATCTGATTGCCGGTCATGTATGCGGGTTCCTGATTGACCGCGGAAAAGTTGAGGCCCTCCACGGTGGAGGGCCTCATAAGCCTGGAGGGGGTTAGCATGAGGGGAAAGCCCGAGGAGCTTTGTTAGAAGCTGGGCTCTTCCCCGGGTTCTCCTTCTTCAGGGGGTAAATATTCATCGGGTGGCGGCTCGCCGTATTCTTCAGGGAGCATAGGCTCTTCCATGGGGTCTTCGTGTTCCGGTTCGCAACCCATAGAAAATCCAAGAACCAAAATCAGGGCCAGGGTCATGAGAAAACCTTTATACCACATATACATTACCTCCTTTGATTTTTCTTAATATTTTCCTTCCAGTCTGTTCATGAGCTCATTTCTGAGCTCATTATCACTACAGCGAAACTTATTAAATATATATTGTACTTCAAATGGGGACAGGCACTTTTGCCGGTTAATTAGCACTACAGCGAAACTTATAAAACTTTCCAACCGTCAAAATAAGGGACAGGCACCCCCAAACCTTTTTCTGAAGGATGATTGACAGGTTTTAAAAATAAGTGCGGGGAGAGCCAGTCCCCGGAGGTGAATAAATAAGTTTCGCTGTAGTGTTAGTAATAATTGCTCCAAAAATTTGGCGGCAAAAGAGCCAGTCCCCGGAGGTCAAACATAAGTTTTGCTGTAATGTTATCCATTCTCCAGTTAACAGAAAAACCAGATAAATGATCACACTTTCGTTTTTCATGACATGGTTTGAGGAGTCAGTCACGAAAGCGGGATGCGTCCGCAAAGTAAAAGAGATGCATCAGACTATGCAAACACAATGCCGACAGCGATGTCTGAAGTGAAAGACAGTGTATTCGTGCTGTTTGGTGTAGAGGGCTTATGTATTTTCCATGGTCTCTGCCTTGCAGCAAGTACACATGTGTCAAAATGGCCCGGCAGATCAGCCCCTGGCCTGATGTCATGTTTGCAGATTTATTACCGGTCTTTGATTCTTCTGTTAATAACCAGACGGTATCTGTTCAGCGCTTTTGATGAAACCAGAAAACTTTTTATACCAGATGTGCCTGCAAAAACTCTGGATATTAATCATTCAGAGTCTCTGCGCTGTGTATTTCACAGGGTTTAACCCGGGAACACTGACTTTTGGCATCTGCCTAAGCGTCCTGCCACGCGCTTCGTGTGATTCGCCTGGTTCGCGTTATAAAATGAGTTTTTGCAGGCGCATCAATTGTCGGCGGGTCTGTTAAAATTCGAATTCTTCTTCTGGCTCGTCAAAATCGTCCTGCTCAGGCGGCTCATATCTTTCAGGCGGCTGGTACTCATCGGGAGCACCCGGCTGTCCCGGCTCGCCCGGCGCACCTGGCTGTCCCGGAGCACCCGGAGCACCTGGAGCACCTGGCTGTTCACCCGGAGCACCTGGCTCACCCGGAGCGCCCGGCTGCTCTGTGCCGGGGACTTCAGGCTCGTACGGCTGGTCCCCTTCCATGGCTTGGGCACTGAGCCCGAATCCCGTAATCAGGATAAATGATAAGACGATACTGGATAATTGCTTGCTGATTTTTCCTGACATCTTAAATAAACCTCCTTATCACTACAGCGATACTTTGTGTAAATTTTCGCCTCTTACCGGGGACACTTACCGGGGACAGGCACTTTTGCCGACCTCAAACCGTAAAACTGCCGGACTATCCGGCGGCAAAAGAGCCAGTCCCCTTCCAGTTTTTTCCTGACATCTTAAATAAACCTCCTTATGTAGATTTCATTATCAGCGGGTTGCTGTTTTCAATTATTTTAGCAACTGCCATGCCATCTGGACAGTCAAGTGTTATTTAATAATCATTTAACTTCATCAACCTTTTTGATTCTTACGGTCCTTCAGTCCAAACCGGGTATATATCCAAATTAATTATTTTTATTTATTTCAACCAGGAACCAGGAACTTTGAACTCTCAAGATGCCATGAAAGGTGAAAAATGAGGCACAACCCGGTGGACAGGGATTGTCTCGATTCTATGGGAACATATTCAGACCAGGGAAAAGACCAGGGTGTGCAAATATGGCCTGACGCTGCAGCCGGCTTCGGCAGACAAGGTTGAAAATCCGGACAGGATGTATTACAGGCGGACTCGAAGATCTAGCAGATGCAAGCCTTGGCGGACCGTAACCGTTCACCGGGCGTCAGTCGTGATCCTATCCAGGCCGGCATCTTAATCCAACTGAATGTTTACGATGGACCACAATATTTAGCACTACAGCGAAACTTATAAAACTTTTCAACCTGTCGAAATTGGGGACAGGCACCCCCAAACCTTTTTCTGAAGGATGATTGACAGGTTTTAAAAATAAGTGCGGGGAGAGCCAGTCCCCGGAGGTTAATAAATAAGTTTCGCTGTAGTGTTAGTGAAACAGGAGTAATCCTATCATGATGATTCTAAATTCTATTTTCAGGCTTATGCTTTCAGTGCTGGCAACGTTGATTTTATTCCTGCCGGCATCAGCCGGAGACAACAAAAAGCTGCCATATCTGGACCAGCTCCCGCCCCTGATAGACAGGGAGTTGTTTTTTGACGACCCCGAGATGGATATGGCCAGGATTTCTCCAGACGGTGAACATATCGCCTTCAGACAGGAGTATGAGGGAACCATGAATATCTGGATCAGGGGTATTGAAGAAGCTTTTGAAGATGCCCGGCCCTTGACGGATGATGCCCGGCCCATAAGAGGCTTTTTCTGGAGCCGGGACAGCAGCCGCATTCTGTATGTGCAGGACATGGACGGGGACGAAAACTTTAATCTTTATGCAGTGGATCCCAGAGAAAAACCGAAAGATGATGCAGATGTGCCTCAGGCCAGGGCCCTGACTGATTATAAGGGGGTGCAGACCAGAATTGTGGCCAGGCCTAAAGAGGAGCTGGAATATGTCATCGCAGCCATAAACAGCCGAGATCCGGCCCTGCATGACCTGTACAGAATTCATGTGCCATCCGGAGAAAAAGAAATGATCTTCAAGAATACTCATAATATTACCAGCTGGACCCTTGACGATTCCGGTCAACTCAGATTCGCATCCAGGGAAACTCCTGACGGAGGAACAGAGATCCTGAAGCTTGAACAGGGGGAACTGAAGCAGGTCTACCGGGTGGACTTCGGGGAGAGCGCCAGGATAGTGCACCTGCCCCGGGATAACGATCGGGTTTATCTGGTAACCAACAAGGGTGATGCAGATTTGACCAGGCTGGTCCTTTTTGATCCCGCCAGCGGTGAAAAGGAGCTGGTTGAAAAAGATCCTGAAGGGGAGGTTGACTTTGGAGGGGCTATATTTTCCCGGGTCACGGACGAGCTCATGGCCACATATTATGCGGGAGATAAAGAACGGGTTTACTTTCACGACAATGAATTCCAGAAGGATTACGAAAGGATAAGGGCCGTGCTCCCCGAAGGCGAGATAAACTTCCGCTCCAGGACCCAGGATGAAGACATGTGGATCATCAGTGTCAGCCGGGATATTGATCCTGGTTCGGTGTATCTTTATGACCGGGACTCTGGAGAGGTCGAGCTGCTCTATCGTTCCCGGCCGGACCTGCCCATTCAATACCTGGCCAGCATGGAGCCAATAAGATACGAGGCCCGGGATGGCATGGAAATACCCGCCTACCTGACTCTGCCCAGGGGTGTTGAACCCAAAAACCTGGCATTGGTGGTCCTGCCACATGGAGGCCCATGGATCAGGGATACATGGGGATATGATGCCAGGGTCCAGTTTCTGGCCAACCGGGGATATGCCGTGTTGCAGCCCAATTTCAGGGGATCTTCTGGTTATGGAAAAAAGTTTCTCAATGCCGGCAACCAGGAATGGGGCACAGGGTATATGCAGCACGACATCACCGATGGAGTCAAGCATCTTATTGACAAAGGTCTGGCCGACCCGGAGCGCATTGGTATTTACGGGGCCTCATACGGAGGATTTGCAGCCCTGGCCGGCCTGGCATTTACGCCTGAACTCTACTCCGCAGGTGTCTCCAAGGTGGGACCGTCAAATATAATCAGCCTGATAGAATCAGTGCCGGAATACTGGAAGCCCGTGCTGAAGTCATTCAAGCTCAGGGTTGGCGATCCTGACGATCCAGAGGACAGAAATCGTCTGAAAGAGCAGTCCCCTCTGTTTTCTGCAGATGAGATCAAGGCGCCCCTGCTGGTGGCCCAGGGTGCCAATGATCCCAGGGTGCCCAAGCAGGAGTCGGATCAGATTGTTGCGGCACTCCGGGACAGGGAGCAGGTGGTACAATATCTTGTTGCTCCGGATGAGGGCCACGGTTTTGCCAGGCGGGAAAACAGGCTGGCATTTTTTGTTGAGCTGGAAAGGTTTCTGGCCAGTTTCCTCGGGGGACGCGGCCAGACAGATGTTTCAACCCAAGTGGCCCGGAGGCTGGCTGATATTATTTATGACCAGGACAGGCTGGATTGATCCGGGTGGAAAGACCGGGAAAGTGGTAATAAAAAAGGGGAGCCGGGCTCCCCTTTTTTATTGCTTCAGTTGTAACCATTCACTTTAGTCCTTGTGGCAATCGAAGCAGGCTACCGGGCCTTCGCCCATATCTCTGTGACAGCCCATGCACTGGTCATGGTAGGCCTTTTCAAAGTAGCGGATATCGTCTTCATCTTCAGGTTCTTCCGCCACGGCCATGTCATGGCAGCCGGCTTCCATACAGCCGATGATCTTGTCGTCTTCAGTCAAAGGCTGTCCGGTATCATCGTGGTGGCATTCTCCGCACTCAAAGTCGCCGTGGACTGTGTGTGAAAAAGGAACCGGGCCATAGTCCATTTCTCCATACTCTTCAGGCGCGTAGAGCATCCATTCGTCAGCGTACTCACTATGGGCGTACTCCATGTCCTGGTCTTTCTGCTCGTGCTGAGAAGTCAACCCGGCATAAATGCCAGGTATAAAAAGAAACCCCAGAAAGAAGGCGCACACTGTAAAAATTGCAACGGATTTCTTCATAACCAAACCTCCTTGTGTTTTGGGAATTGTGTTTTGAAGCACAACCCACATTTCTTCGTAATGTATCCTGAATCCGGAAACTGCAAAGACATAAGTTGAAAACAGTATCTGTTTAGCGCTTTTAAGGAAAGCAAATGGCTAACTGTTACAAAACAATAAACTTCACGGATTAAGGTGCACCTGCAAGTATCTGTTGAGCGCTTTTTAGGAAAGCAGGGGACTGGCAACTCCGGGACCCACTTGAACATCATTTTGTGATCAAAGCGACTCATTTTTTGGGACAAGTGGGTCCCGGAAGAGCCAGTCCCCGTGCGATATGCAAAGCGCAAAAAGATACACCTGCAAAAAGTCAGTGAAGCAATATGGATTGCAAGCACAGTTTAAAAAAATATTATTTTGCAATAAATATACCATGCATGGTTAGATGGTTTCTGTTTAGCGCTTTTTAGGAAAGCAGGGGACAGGCACCTCCGGGACCCACTTGAGCATCATTTTGTGCTCAAAATGACTCGATTTCTGGGACAAGTGGGTCCCGGAAGAGCCAGTCCCCATGCCACATGCAAAGCGCTAAACAGATACATTAGATGGTATCTGTTCAGCGCTTACCTTAAAAGCGCTCAACTGAGACGTTCAATGAAGGATATGCCCGTATTGTGCGGGTCTTATGCTTTTTATTTTTGAGCTGGTAAAGCTGTTGCTGGTGGGGTGCGGTGAAGATGATACAGATGCTGTTCTGCGTGTTAAGCGTGCTGCCTGCTTTATGATGTATTAAAGAGGTAAGTCTAGACTGTGTCAAAATTGCACATGTATCGTCTTGCCTTTATTGACGCGACTGCAAAAAAGCCCATTTTACAGTCACAAGAGTCAGGAATCAGGTGACAGGAATCAGTAAAAACAAAGAGTTATAAGATTTGGTTGTTTGCGAATTCTTCATTTCCGTAACAGTTCAGCCCGTTTTTAGGCAAGCAGGAGACAGGCAACCCCAGGACCTACTTGAGCATCATTTTGTGCTCAAAGCGACTCATATTCTGGTACAAGTAGGTCCCGGAAGAGCCAGTCCCCTTCCATCTTAAATTAAGTGTCGCTGGTGAGTGTTATTTGCACCATAAGCATCTCCTTATCGTTGTTATTTTTAAGTGAATAAATTTAATCAATCAATAGTGTACAAATTTATTCATTGACAAACATCAAATTCATCCATATACATAACCCATGGATCCCAGATTTCTGCCGCATAACACTCATCTGGATTTTCCGGAACAATTCAGCCAGCTGGACCCCCACCTGCGCCTTCTTGGCAAACAGCCCCTTGTTCATAAATCCTATCTTCTTGATATCCTGCCCCGCAATAAGCCGGGTATTTTCACCTTGACCGGCGGCCGGCAGATAGGGAAAACCACCCTGATGAAACAGTGGATGGCAGCGCAGCTTATGCATGGTACGCCCCCAGATAACATCCGTTTTATTACAGGTGGGCTTATACAGGACCATCACGCCCTGGTCAGGCTTTTAAGTGATATGCTGTTAGCCATGCCTGAAGCCGAACACAAATATCTGATTGTGGATGAAGTGACTTATATCCGAGAATGGGACAAAGCAGTCAAATACCTGACCGATGCCGGATTATTGGAAAAGGCTGGGCTTATTTTAACCGGATCGGATATGACCCTTATCAAAGAGGCTCGGATGCGTTTCCCAGGCAGGCGAGGGACAGAGAGCAGGGTTGATTTTCATCTTTATCCCCTGAACTTTTTAGAAGCGGTCCAGCTGAAAAAAAAATTCAGTTCAGCTGATATCGATACCCTGCTCAATGGTCCGGAAGATCCTTCTCTTGATCTTATGGACGGACTTTTCCATGAATTTGAATGGTATCTCATCCATGGAGGCTTTTTAACAGCCATAAATGATCTGGAGGAACATGGCTTTATTTTGCCGGCCACTTATTACACTTACACTGACTGGATCAGGGGTGATTTTTTGAAACGCGGCCGCCGGGAAAAATCATTGCAGGAAATTCTAAGGGCTATTATCAAATCTTATGGCAGTCAGGTAACCTGGAATTCCTTAACCCAGGAAATGAGCATTGATCACCCAAAAACCGTGGCAGACCATGTGGGTCTGCTTGAATCTATGGATGTGGTCTTTGTGCTGCACGCTCTTATTGAAGACAAGCTTTCAGCTGCACCTAAAAAAGCCCGCAAGGTGTTTTTTTGCGATCCCTTTATTTTTCATTGCGCCATGTCCTGGCTTTGGCCCTGTTCCGATCCGTACCAGGATCAAACCCTGCCGCTGCTTGCTGATTCAGGCAAAGCCAGCCTGCTGGTGGAGGCTTGCTCCGCATCTTTATTCGGCCGAAACCACCCTGTTTACTATATCAAAGCCAAAGGCGAGGTCGATATAGCCTATGTTCATCAAGAAAGATTCTGGCCGGTGGAAGTCAAATGGACCTCGCAGCTGCGCCCTGGAGAGCTCAAGCAGATTGTCAAGTATCCCAACGGACTTATTCTCAATAAGTCCAGGCAAAAGGGATCGATACAGAACGTACCAACCCGGCCTCTGCCCCTGGAACTTTTACGACTTGGGGCACATAGCCAGAATAACCGGTAAAAATTTCATGAGCGATAATATGCTGGATCAAGCACTGGAAAAGATTTTTGGGTTTACCCAGTTTACGCCCGGGACAAGCTTCACCGGTGTGACGGTAAAGAGTAACAACTTGCTTTAGCCGTTACCCATAATCCCGGATCAGGGTCCGGGACAGGCTTTGATCCGGGGGCTTTTTTTACTGTTACTTATAATCTGGACAGTCAAAAGTTTTTTGTAACCATTTATTTTAATTCGCTTTTTTGGCAACTCAACATGTCTTTCTGGCCGAACCAGTTATCTATCCAAATTTATTGACTTTATTTCTTTAAACCAGGAACCTTGAACTCTCAAGTTATAAGTACAACAACCTGTTTACTATTTGCATTGTCAGTCAGCTCAACGGCTATCTTCATGCAGTCTTCGAGCTGAGTATTGCTGTCTCCTGAACCTGAAATTCGATTGATGTATCTGTTTAGCGCTTTTAAGGAAAGCATGGGACAGGCAACTCCGGGACCCACTTGAGCATTTATTTGTGCTCAAAATGACTCATTTTCTGG
>PWSL01000019.1 GCA_003563255.1 Desulfonatronospira sp.
AGGGTTGACTTCCCTGTGGCCCTGGGACCGAACAGGAAGAAGGACTTTTTTTCCAACAAATTGTTTAGATCGATAAAGCGCTCTATTTGCATATCACAACCTTGCTGCTGATTTTCCGTATTTATGGCAATTTAGTTGTGAATTTTCCGAAGGTCAAACCAAAATATATGCCTTTATGGAAAAATGGTAACCATTCAGGGGGGTCCTCGGTATTGATTGCTGGCACCAGGCCTGGGGACTGTCCCCGCTAAGTACTCTGGACGAGACCATGAATTACTGCCTATTTGTCACGGCCATAATCAAAACCGCTAAAATCCAGAAGGAACCTGAGAATGTTTACCTGGAAGCAAAAAAGAGGAATGGGGCGTAGCGTGGTGACTTAGCTTTTATTAAATCCCCAGGTGGCCGCTCCAAGGGCTCCAGCGAAGTCCGGATCAGGAGGGTTAAGCATATCTGAGACAATTTTTTCCTGCAAAAGACGGATTATGCAAGGTTTGTGAGCCACGCCCCCTGCAAAGATCAAAAGTATCTGTTCAGCGCTTTGGATGTGGCACTGGGACTGGCCTGTAACTCTTCAGGGGGCAGGAACCATGCAAAGTCTCCTGCCTGACAGGCCGGTAAAGTCTTTCTGGGGCTCTTTATTCTTTAAAACCGTGTGTGCAAAGCACCCGCCTGCCCGCTAAAATTCCGCAGGACAGCAAAGCGTATTTTAGTCGGGTGTTCGCCTGCAGGCTTCCTGTGCCAGAGATTTTTTTTGGCACGGGCAGCCGTGGGCTGCACATCCCAGTGAATCCAGCTACGCTGAAACTACGTTTGTTTCATCACGCCAGGGGCGTGACAGGCGGGCGGCTTTGCCGCTCACGGTTGGGGCGTAAGCCTGAAGGCTTCTCTTGATGATGATTGCTGGCACCCCTTGAAAGGTTACATTACCTGGGTGGTGCACAGATGCCAGGAAAAATTTCTCTCAATGTCTTCTGGTCCAGGACTTCGTGCAGGGGCACATCCAGATCATGAATTGAAGGCGGTTCCTGGCCTTCCGGCTGTTCGTCCTGTTCAGGCTCTTCCTGGCTGTTCTGAGATTGGTCTGAAGGAGGCACAACTTTGCCCCGTGCTGGATCTGGTCTCATGTTCATGTTGTTTTTGATCCAGTTGTCCGCTTCATCGTGGGTGCCCAGAAACAAAATAATGAACCAGTCCTTTTCTTTGACCGCAACCATCCTATGACCGTCTACCAGCTGAAACTTGATACAGTTTTTTATCCTGGCCTCACCGTCCTGACTGAGCTTGATGCGTAACTCATGGTCAAGATGATTTTTATCCGCCAGGCTGCTGATGATCTCCCGGGCCTGGCGGACGGCGATTGCGGATTTGTTGCCGACGCTGTCCATCCTGTTCATTTTCTTGTAAAACTGCACCGGATCATAGATGATAGCTGCCATGCAAGCCTCCCTGTCTAAAGTTGGCAATAAAAATTATGCTTATCAAGAAAAACCTTGCAGCCCCAATACGGTATGGCTACATGCCATAAAGTATTTTTATGCAAGACCCGGATGTCAGCACACCCGGGTCTTGTCTGGCCTGCTCTTACTGGAAAACTACGTCTCCAGGAAACTCATCATTGTAGGCTTCCTGGCCGCCTTCCAGTATCAGCATCCTTGCGGTGTCGATACCCTGCTCCTCAAAATAGTCGAAAGGCCTGGTGGCACCTCCGCCTCCTCTGGGGCAGATGATCACGATATCTGCGTCAGTGCCCCTGACCTTGTCCAGGACCGGATCCATCTTGGCGTAATCTTCATCTGTCTCCAGAGGTCTGGCGAAAGTGGGGATGGCTTGAGGCAGGTGCCCTGACTCCCATTCTTCTTCAGTCTGAGTACTGAAAACCACCAGTGAGCCCTGCTCAACCTCTCCTGCATCCAGCCTTTCCTTGAACTCAGCCGGGGAAATATAGTTGTAGCTGTCATCCTGAGTACAGGCTGTAGCTACAAATACCAGAAACATAACCAGACAGAACGTTGCAATTAAACCTTTTCTCATTGAATACCTCCATTTCAGATTTAAAAATTCTTCGGCTGCCAGTTCGCCTGTATAAATGATGCATGCAGGCTCATTCTGGGTGAATCAGTAAAAAACCTGCAACAACAGCCTGAACATAATAATTTAACTTTTTCTTTTTATCTCCAGCAACAGATAATGTCTAATAGATAATATCTATTTGTCAGGACAGATTGTATTGCTCATTTCTATATGTTTTAATTTTACTGCGTTAACTGTCACTCTCATGCCTTTTTCAGGTGACAAAGCAATCTATTATAGATTTTTTTGATACAAAATGGGCTAGACTATTTGAATTAACAATTTGACTGCTGATTTTTTTAGAGTAAAATATTTTGGTTGCTGAATTGCTTACTTTTATAACTATTGCCTTGAGTAACAATGCAGGGCCTAGATATCCGACAAATTTA
This sequence comes from Desulfonatronospira sp., assembly GCA_003563255.1. Classification (GTDB taxonomy): domain Bacteria; phylum Desulfobacterota; class Desulfovibrionia; order Desulfovibrionales; family Desulfonatronovibrionaceae; genus Desulfonatronospira. Next base: position 2,463 of record PWSL01000019.1, read on the forward strand.
CAAGAGGGGCTTTTCATGTCTAAAAACCTTACAAAGCTGCTGATCCTGGCTGTCATCGCCTCCATTGTGGCCGCCTATTTTCTGCTGGACATTCATGCCCACCTGACCCTGGACAACATCAGGGCTTCCAGGGCCGAGTTTGAAACCCTGCTGGAAGAGCGCTTCCTGACTGTGCTGGGGATTTATCTCCTGGTATACATGGTAGTGGTCAGCCTGAGCCTGCCCGGAGCCCTTCCCCTGGGACTTCTGGCCGGGGCCATGTTCGGAGCCATAACCGGAACCATAATCGTCTCCTTTGCCAGTACCATCGGGGCGACCATGGCCTGCTTCCTGTCCCGATATCTGCTTCGGGACTGGGTCAAAAGCAGGTTTTCCGGGTTTATTGAGGCTGTGGACAGGGGGGTGCAGAAAGAGGGGGCACTGTATCTTTTTACCATGCGCATGATTCCGGTGATTCCTTTTTTCATAATCAATCTGGCCATGGGCATAACGTCCATGCGCCTGCGGACTTTTTTCTGGGTTTCTCAGCTGGGCATGCTCCCTGGCACTTTTGTCTTTGTAAACGCCGGAAGTCATCTGGGACGCATCCAGTCCACCGAGGACATATTCTCTCCAGGACTGATCATCTCCCTGGCCCTTATCGGGATTCTGCCCCTGGCAGCCAAGAAAATTGTGGGGATTTTGAGAAAAAAATACGGGTCCCAGGAAGCCCAGTCCGAACTGTCTGTCCCGGTAACCAACCCTGCGGTATCTTTTGCTCCAAAGGGGGTGCCATCAGAGTCTCTGACCCACCTGGCCGAGGCCAACCAGCAGGGATGCAACAGGTGCGAGGTCTGCGTGTCACAGTGCGAATTTCTGAAAAAATACGGCATGCCCGGGGATATAGCCCAGGGCATCCTGGATGGGAAAAACAGCACTGACCCTTTCGAATGCAGCCTGTGCGATCTGTGCGGGGCCATCTGCCCGGAAAAACTCTCTCCTGCGGATATGTTTCTGGATATGCGCCGTCAGGCAGTGCAGGAAGAAACTGTAGACCTGTCCCGCTATTCACCCCTGCTTAAGTTTGAAAAACTGGGTCATTCCAACCTGTTGTCCAGATATCCCGCGCAAAAGGCACACACTGTTTTTTTCCCGGGATGCGCTCTGCCCGGAACCAGGCCGGAAATCACCTGGAGGATCTACCAGGAACTTAAAATAGCCTTGCCCAGTCTGGATATGGTCCTGGACTGCTGCCACAAACCTTCCCATGATCTGGGGCGTCAAGATTTTTTCCACAAGAATTTACAGGAAATCATGGGGAAGCTGCGTGACCTGGAGGTCAAAGAAATCCTGGTGGCCTGCCCCAACTGTTTCAAGGTGCTAAATGCCTATGCAAAGGATTTCAGAATCAGGACGGTTTACCAAGTCATGGCTGAGGAGAGCAGTTTTCAGGAGGTTGAAAAGCCGGGAAGGCTGGCGGTACATGATCCCTGACCCCTGCGCTGCCAGGAGGGCATCCAGGATGCAGTGCGCCGGCTTCTTAAGGCCAGGGGGATTGAAATGAGTAAAATGAAAAACTCCGGTAAAAAGACATTGTGCTGCGGTGAAGGCGGGGCTGTCGGCTTTCACAATCCCGGGTTTGCCAGGACCTGGAGCCTCAAGCGCAAAAAAAGAGCCGGAGAGGACATGATGGTCACCTACTGTGCCGGTTGCGTCGGCTTTCTCAGCAGGCAGGGTCCCACCATCCATCTGGCGGATGTGCTCTTTGAACCTGAAAAGGCCTTGGCCGGCAAGACCAGGGTGTCCAGGACCCCCATGACCTACTTAAACCGCATCCTGCTCAAAAGAAGGCTGGGCAAAAAAGGATAAAAAGGCCTTTTATTCTGTATAAGCCTGCTTCAAGGCGGCCCGCAGAATGCGCAGGTCTTCCATGAACTGATCAGTGTCGGGCTTTCTGGGTCTAAGCGCGCTAATATCCACTGTGCTTAAGACCTTTCTGCCCCCCATAACCAGGACCCGGTCAGCCAGGGTCACAGCCTCAATTACGTCGTGGGTGACAAAGATTATGGTCTGAGAAAATTCAGCATGCAGGGACAGAAGAAGTCCGTGCATTTCCTCCCGGGTCAGGGCGTCTAAGGCGGCAAAGGGCTCATCCATGAGCATAAGCATTGGCGAAAGGGCCAGCACCCTGGCCAGAGCCACGCGCTGACGCATCCCACCCGACAACTGCGCAGGCAGCATGGCCTGTTTGTCTTCCAGTCCTACCAGGCCAAGCATTTTAAGGGCCGTATCCCTTTGCTCCTTTCTTGTCCTGCCCTGAAACTTCAGGCCGAACTCCACGTTTTCCATTACACTGAGCCAGGGAAACAGAGCATCCTCCTGGAACACCACCGCCTTGTGCGGACCGGGCACTGTACTGAGTCTGCCCTGGACATACACCGAGCCGGCATCAGGGGGCACAAATCCGGCCAGGATATTTAACAGCGTTGTCTTGCCGCAACCGCTGGCCCCCAGCAGGGCCAGGATTTCCCCCTGATGCACTTCTAAGGAGATATCCTGCAGTACCTGCTGCCTCTGATCCCCAACACCAAAGTGTTTTTCTAAGCCCTGGACCTGCAAACAGGCTGTCTCTTTTTTCATATTACCAGATGCACCTGCAAAAAGTCGGATAATGAATAATTCAGGCAGGAATCAACAACCTACATAACTGTTTGTTTTTACTGATCCCTGACCTCTGGCCTCTGACCTCTGACCTCTGTCTCTTACTGTCTTCTGGCTGATCTGGATACTGCCTGCATGGCAAGCACCAGGAGCCGGTCGCATATCAGCCCGGTTACGGCGATGAGCACTATCCCGGAAATA
>PWSL01000528.1 GCA_003563255.1 Desulfonatronospira sp.
ATATAATATTGATCTCACTTGGGGACAGGCACTTTTGCCGGTTGATAAATAACAATTGCTCCAAAAATTTGGCGGCAAAAGAGCCAGTCCCCGGAGGTCAATCATAAGTTTCGCTGTAGTGCTATAGCGAAACAAGATATAATCGCTGTGTAGCCATCGGGGACAGGCAAATCCCCTGCGAACATAATCAAAGTTTCGCTGTAATGTTGATTTTTTTCAGGAATACGGTGATGGCCAGAAAAAAAAACAATAAAGGCGGGCCTCCCAAGCCTATCTGGATGTTGACCTTTTCAGACCTGGTAACCGTCATGCTGACTTTTTTTGTACTTGTCCTGAGCATGGCCACCATGGATCGGGAGTATGTCAGGGAAATAGTGACAGTCTTTCAGCAGGATGTAGGTTTTCTAACCCCCAAAACGGCGGGCAGACTGCCTGATGTAGCTGTTATCATGGAGGATATCCTGGATAATCCCTGGGATATTCTTGAAAAAGAGGATCGCATAAAGGATCTGCTCTTCCCGGAGCAGGAACTGCCTCCGGAAGTAAGCAAAAGCACCCTGGAGAAAAACCTCGAAATACTAATGCGTCCGGAGGGGATTGCACTGATGATGACCGGAGATCTTCTTTTCCCCTTTGCAGAGACTACTCTTCAGCCGCATGCAAGACAGATCCTGGATCAGTTGATCCCGCTGGTGAAGGCCTGGCCCGCCCCGGTCAACGTAGCCGGATATACGGATAATATTCCAGGGATATACATGGATAATTATGAATTTGCTGCAGAAAGAGCCATGGCGGTTGCTGAGTATTTCATCATCAATGATATCGAACAGGACAGACTGTCGGTTTCAGCATACGGTGAACATTTCCCGGTGGGGGACAACGATACAGAGCGGGGCAGGGCCCGCAATCGAAGGGTTGAAGTGCTGCTCAAGAAAACGCCTGGAGCGTATATGTAGTATCTGTTTAACCCTTTTAAGGAAAGCAGGGGACAGGCACCCCCCCACTATTTTTTCCGTAATGATCTTCACATAAGCTAAAAATAAGTGCGGGGGTGCCTGTCCCCGATGGCCGAGGCGATAATTTTCACAAAGTGTCGCTGTAGTGGTAGGACCTCAGAGGAAAACTGAACGGGCAGGGAGATGACCCGTATAATCCATCGAATTCTCACGCAGCGATGGTGATAAATGTAACCGGCCCGTTCTTTACAAACTCTGAAAAATATGCATTTTATACCAATATAGGCAGGAAAATTATATGGCCCAGAAAAAGAAAGTAGAGAATATTGACGGCAAGGAAGAAAAGAAAAAAAAGTCTCTGGGGCTGAAGTTGTTACTTATGCTCTTAATCCTGGGTATGCTGGGTGGAGCAGGTTTTTTTGGCTACAATTATTTTATGGAGCAACAGCAAAACGATGAAGATTTTGCGCCTCCCTCAGAGCGCCAGGAGAGGCCTGCAAATACTGTGATGGTTGAACTGGAGCCCTTTGTGGTCAACCTGGCGGATCCTCTGGGACGAAGGTACCTGCGCACTGCAATAGAGGTTGAAGCGGTGAACCGCAGAGCTGCCGATGACCTGCAGGCCAATAGGACCCAGGTCAGGGATGCTATCCTTCTTTTGCTGTCCAGCAAGACCTTTGAGGACCTGAGAACCATGGAAAGGAAAATACAGCTCCGCAATGAGATTGTGGAGCGCATAAACCAGATCATCGGCCAGAACAAGGTATATAAGGTATACTTTACAGAATTTGTGGTGCAGTGAGGTACAGAGTTATTTATGAACAAGATACTTGATCAGGGAGAGGTTGATGCACTGTTGCAGGGATTGACCGGTGGTGAGGTTGATGCCGAGACGGACGTTCCTGAAGACGATTCCGGGGTGGTGACCTTTGACCTGTCCAACCAGGATCGGATAATCCGGGGACGTATGCCGGTTTTAGAGATCATCAACGACCGTTTTGCCAGGCTGGCCACCAATACAATGGCCAATGCCATGCGCAAGAGAGTGGATTTTAACCCCATTTCCATAGACATGTCCAAGTTCGGGGACTTTATGCGCTCCCTGCCTGTTCCTACCAGTATCAATATCTTTAAGGTAGATCCCCTGCGGGGAAATGCCCTCATGATAATCGATACCCGGCTGGTGTTTGCTCTGGTGGAAAATTTTTTCGGGGGCACCGGGTCCCAGCCCAAAATTGAAGGCCGGGACTTTACACCCATCGAACAGAGTATAGTGGTCAAGGTCTCCAAGATGCTTCTGAGCAATCTTGAGGACGCCTGGCGACCGGTGCACGAGGTAAACATCGAACTCATCAGATCCGAGGTCAACCCGCAGTTTGCCACCATTGTTCCCCCAAGTGACGTGGTTGTGGTGATAACCTTCGAGGTGGAACTGGAAAACGCCATAGGCTCCATGGTTGTCTGCCTGCCTTATGCCACCATCGAGCCCATTCGTTCAAAACTTTATGCCTCTTATCAGTCTGAAAGACTGGAAGTGGATCATGCCTGGCTCAGCCGCTTCAAGGAAAGACTTCTGGAGATACCGGTGGATTTTCACGTAACCATGGGCCAAACAAGGATTACAGGCAGACAGCTTCTGAATATGGAGGAAGGGGATATCCTTATGCTGGATACCGACCAGGAGGATCTTATGAAGGCATACGTGCAGGGGGTTTTAAAGTTCCATGGTATTCCGGGGTTCGCCAAGAGCAACAAGGCCTTTCAAGTAGTCCAGGAAGAGGAAACCAATTTTTAGACTCAAGGATTTAGTATGAGCCCAAAAAATAATAAAATGAATAACGAACTGGACGAACAGGATAAACTGGCCGAAGAATGGGCCAAGGCCCTGGAAGACCAGGAAGATTTATCTGTCACTGATGAAGGTGGAACAGGAGAAGATGATGACTCCACTGAAGGATCCCAGGACAACCTTGCTGAAGAGTGGGCCAAAGCTCTGGCTTCTGATGAAGAGGAGAATTTCAAGGATGAGCAGCAGCAAAGAACCCTGTCCGCCCAGAGCAAGAATGCCAGGTTCAAAGACTTGACACAGGAGGCCAAGAAAAAGACCGAGGGAACCAAGAGAGACCTTGATTTTATCCTGGACATTCCATTGACGGTTACGGCCCAACTGGGAGGGACTCAGCTGCTCATCAACGAACTGCTGCAGCTTGGCCAGGGTTCTGTTATTGAGCTCAACAAGCTGGCCGGAGAGCCCATGGAAGTGCTGGTGAACGGAAAATTGGTGGCCAGGGGTGAAGCTGTGGTCATCAATGAAAAGTTCGGCATTCGGCTCACAGATATAATCAGCCCTGTAGAAAGGATCAAACAGCTTGGATAAGGCAATGGAAAATTCCATGGACATGGGCCTGGCCGGGATTAAAATGGCCGCGGCCCTGCTAATTATTTTAGGCCTGATTTTTCTGGTATATTATCTCCTGAAAAAATATGGGCACAAAGCCGGACTGGGCATTTCCGGCTCGGGATATCTTCAGACAAAGGCTGTAATGAGCCTGGGGCCCAAAAAAAGTATCGTGGTGGTCCGCTTTTTGAATAAGTATCTGGTACTGGGGGTTACTGAGTCCCAGATAAACCTGCTAAAAGAGATGGATGCGGACCATGAACAAGACCAAGATTTTTCCAGAGTGCTTTCCCAGAAAAGCTCTGATTTTGACAGTAGTTAGTCTGGCGGTTCTGCTGTGGCCGTTACTGGCCCAGGCCCAGGAACCTGTACTGCCTTCGCTGTCTATGCAGCTCTCAGGGGAACGGGCTCAGCCCGACACCATAGCAGTGGGGCTGGAAATACTCTTTTTGCTTACCGTATTGTCTGTAGCTCCTGCCATAGTTTTGACCATTACCAGCTTTACCCGCATTATCATTGTATTTTCTTTTATCAGAAAAGCCATGGGTACCCAGTCGATGCCTCCAAACCAGGTCCTGGCAGCGCTGGCCATCTTTCTCACCATCGCCATAATGGCCCCCGTGGGCACAGAAATCAACCAGACGGCCCTGCAGCCCTACCTCAACGAAGAGATCGGCCACCAGGAAGCCCTGTCCAGGGCTGAAGGCCCCATGCGGGAATTCATGTTCAAGCATACCAGGGAAAGAGACCTGTCCATTTTCTACTCCATTACCGGTCTGGAGAGGCCTGAAACCCGCGAGGACGTGCCTACCATGCTGCTGATACCGGCATTTATGATCAGTGAACTCAAAACCGCTTTTCAAATCGGCTTTCTTATCTACATACCATTTTTGATCCTGGATATGGTGGTGGCCAGTGTGCTTCTGTCCATGGGCATGATGATGCTGCCCCCGGTCATGATTTCCATGCCCTTCAAGGTGCTGCTGTTCATTATGGTGGATGGCTGGAACCTGCTGGTAGGATCTCTTGTAAACAGTTTTGTCTGACGGGACTTTGGTATTTGTCAGCGCTTTTATGGAAAGCAGGGTACATGCACCCCTGCACTAATTTTTCAGTAATGATCTTCACATAAGCTAAAAATTAGTGCGGGGAGAGCCAGTCCCAGTGCTGCATGCAAAGCGCTGAACAGATACTGGTATTTAAACTTTTTTAACCCTGGAGGAGTCAGCATTATGACACCTGAATTCGTAGTCGGCTTTGCCAGACACGCCATCGAGACCACGCTCATAATCGCCCTGCCCATGCTGGGTATAGGCATGATCATAGGTATAACCATCAGTATACTGCAGGCGGCGACTCAGATCCAGGAGATGACCCTGACCATTGTGCCGAAGATTATTGCAATTTTCCTGGCACTATTGTTTGCATTCCCCTGGATAATGGAAAAAATGGTTACTTTTACAACCAATCTGTTCCATAATATTCCAAATTATATCGGATAGAGGTCGATAAAAAGATGCCCCATCCCCCATGAATTCAGGGGGAGGTGGCATCACGGTATGATCAGCCCTTGAGCTGTTCAGCCAGGAGTTCGGCTATATGCTTGACCTGGATGTCCTTGCCGTCTTTGGCCATGCCACCGCGGATCTGCATGACGCACCCGGGGCAGTCGGTGGCCACGGCCGAGACCTGACCGGCCTGCAGGTTGGCCATTTTCTTGGCCAGCAGGGTCCTGGATACGGCAGGGAAGTTCATGGAGTAGCTTCCGCCGAAACCGCAGCAGACCTCTTCTTCGTCAGTGGGCACATACTCGTGGGCCAGGGCGATGTTTTTGCGCGGGGCCTCGCGGACTTCCAGCCCACGGCACAGGTGACACGGTGAGTGGTAGCCCACCTTTTTGCCGGAGTGCTCAAAGAGCATGGAGGACAGGCGCATTTCATCGCGGATAT
>PWSL01000407.1 GCA_003563255.1 Desulfonatronospira sp.
GCTTTGCGGTATGGCCTGGGAAAAATTATGCTCCAGCGTGATTTTTACCTGGTCTACCCCGCAAAGCTTGATTTTCTTACCTTGGCGTACTTGGCGCCTTGAGCGAAGCGGGCGGTTAACAAAGTCTTTCACCAAAAACCAATCAACCAAGCAACAGGCCATGGAATGAACCCAAAGGAAAGAGTTCTCGTCACCGGCGCCACAGGCTTACTCGGCCGCAGGACAGTCGAGATGCTCATTGACCAGGGTTTCAGCGTCCGCGCCCTGGTCCGCACACCCTCCAAAATCGGCAACCTGGCCAATCTCGGCGCGGAAATAGCCCAAGGCGACGTAACCAACCCTGACTCCCTCAAACCAGCCTTTAAAGATATCGGCTACGTCATCCACGCCGCTGCTGATACCAGTGGCACAATAGAAGGCGCCCGCCATGTGACCATTGAGGGCACCCGCAACATCCTTGACCTCTGCGCCTCCCACCAGATCAAAAAACTTGTCTACATCAGCTCTTGCTCGGTTTACGGTTCAGCTGATTACAAAGACGGCCAGGTCGTTGATGAAAACTCTCCCCTGGAGCGTTTCCCGGAACGCAGAGGCATCTATTCCTGGGCCAAGCTGGAAGCGGAAAAGATCGTCCTGGATTGCATGAATCAGGACAAAGTGCCTGCGGTCTGCCTGCGTCCGGGGACGATCTATGGACCCGGCGGCGAGAATTTCTCGCCCATGCTGGGTTTCAGTTTCAAAAACAAAGTCTTTATCATAATCAATAGGAAAGGGTTCATCCTTCCCCTGGTCTACGTGGACAACCTGGTCCAGGCTATCCTTGCGGCCCTGGTCCAGGATAAGAGCACAGGTCAGGTGTACAATGTAGTTGATCCGCAGCAGATCAGCAAAAAAGAGTATATGGACACCTTTATCCGCAAACTGTATCCAGACGTCTGGTTTGTCTATGTGCCCTATGTTTTTCTGTCCGCAGCCACGGCCTTGCAGGAAATGCTCTTCAAGGCCTTGCGACGAAACCCCGTCCTGACCAGATACCGGCTCATCTCCTCGCAAAAATCCCTGATCTACGATTCTTCAAAGATTAAGAGCCATCTGGGTTGGTATAATACTTTTTCTTTTAAAGTGGCAATCCAGGACATAGTCAAACATAAAAAGCATGACTATTCGTAAAATTACTCTTGAATTTATTGTCTACAATTGAAGAATTACAATGCTTGCTATTTTCGCTTGTGTTATGTATCATAAAGTTTTAATTGATAAAATTATTTTTTGACAATTTATTAAATGTGTTCATTTGATTTACAGGATCAGGTATTAAAAACTTTAGATCTATATAAAACGCTCCTTAACAGATACTGGCACTGAACTTGTTATCTCTGAGTCACTGTGCTCTATGTCTCACCGTCATTCTTAACTGACACAGACAATGATACAAGCACTTCACGGACTCGGAATAAAGATAAACTGGATTGAATGCTGGAACAAACAGCAGCTGGAATATCTTTTCCAAAAAACTGTATATATTACAAAACGTCTCAGATTGAGTTAATGTTGAGGTTTAATCAATGCATGTATATATTGAAAAATCTGAAAAATATGATAAAAAATTAGTTGATAGAGTAATTACTTCTTGGGAAAAAGTGCTTTCAAAAAACATTTATCCGGGAGATGTAGTCGTTCTAAAGCCAAATTGGATCTCAGAATCACATATTCATAAAAAAGATGAGTGGGAACATGTGGTTACCCATCCTTTGATTATAGAATCGGTATTAGAACTGGTTCTAAAGATTTTAAGAGGAAAAGGTAAAATTATTATTACAGACGGTCCAGAAACATGTGCAAGCTGGAACAAATTGATGGAAATAATGAATCCTGCAAAATGGATCAATATGGGAAGAAAGGCTGGCGTAGATGTCTCAGTCATGGATCTTCGAGATGATGAATGGGTTAAAAAAGGAGAAATGATAGTCCAAAGAAAAAAATTGCAGGGTGATCCTCTTGGTTCTGTAATTTGTAATTTGGCTGAAAAAAGTGAATTTGTTGGTAAGAATGCAGGAAAATATGGTTTTTTCGGAGCTGATTATAACCAGAAGGAAACCAATGAGGCACACTCACTTGGTAATCATTTTTATAAGGTTTCGAGATCAGTGCTGGAGGCTGATGTTTTCATAAACCTGCCTAAATTGAAGGCACATAAAAAGGCTGGCATTACCTGCTCGTTAAAAAATTTAGTCGGAATTAACACATATAAAAACTGGTTGCCGCATCATACATGTGGTACACCTTCAGAAGAAGGCGATCAATTTCCTGAAAAAAGTTTCAGATCCTTATCTGAAGGATCTTGTACTAGAGTAATATATGATTACCTCGCAACAAGGCCTCAGGCTGCAAAATATTTTATTCCAATCAGGAAAATAGGTAAATTCGTTTTTGGCGATACAGATAATACGATTCGCAGTGGAAGCTGGCATGGCAATGATACTCTTTGGAGGATGGTGCTGGATCTGAATAAAATTTTATTTTATGCCAATGTCAATGGAGAGCTCCGTAAAGATTTTCCCGGAAATAAAAAAAGATATTTCAGCATTGTAGATGCAGTGGTTTCCGGTGAAGGTAATGGTCCGCTTGCGCCTGAGAAAAAAAATACAGGGTTAATTGTACTGGGAAGTGATCCAGTATCTGTAGATGCTGCCTGTGCTAAACTTATGGGCTTTAGTTGGGAAAAAATACCTGTAATTAAAAATGCATTTGCAATCCAATCGTACCCCTTTTCTCCAGATAATTATGAAGATATTCATATTAAATCATCAATTGAAGAGTTTAACAAACCGTTAACAAGAATATCTAAAAATTTTTCATTTAAGCCGCCCCTTGGGTGGAAAGATTATATTGAATTGTAAGTTAAGTCTGAGAAAGTCGTTTTGTCGCACGAAGTTTGTAACAAGAGTCAGGGTAAGGATCAGTAAATCAAAAGAATTTAATCTTTTTTGCTGGAAACTCTTTGAAATTCAATGGGAATTTTATGGTTGTCATGGGAGAAAATGAAAATCAGCTCCTTCTGGTGAAATTTTTAAGGTTAATTCCTGAGTTTATAAAGGCAGGGGAACCTTGGAGATCACCCATCTGAATTTACCTGCTTTAGTTCGGGGAATATTTTCGACGAACTCAAGCTCTATGCGCATTGATAGACCGACCCGTTGGCTCAGTGCGGCAATTAGGTGCGCAGAATCTTTCTCTGTGTAATCCTCTCGTGGGACGATCTTTATGCGCAAAAGATCGATCTTCTCCTGTATTATCTGAGACTCCTGAACTGCATCCAGAGGTTTGAAAGGGTGGGTCAACACTGATGAAGAGATAAGTTTGCCCTCTGGTGTGACCACGATATCCTCGTCTTTGGTTGTCACGCCTGTAAAGCGCGGCATATGCCGTCCGCAGTTGCATTGTTCGGTATTGATTGCCGTGACGTCTGAAGTCTTGTATCGAATAAAGGGCATCCCGAAGTTGAGTAGACTTGTGCCCACCAAGTATCCTTCCTTGCCCGGTTCCACCGGATTTCCATCGTTGTCGATGGTTTCATTTAGCGCAAACTCGAAACTCAGGTGGTATTCGTGAGCTTCAGGGCAGTGACCGGCAAAGGCTACCCTTTCTGCCATACCGTAAAAATCGAACACCGGGGCTTGAAAATGTTCCTCTATAAGCTCTCGCTGAAGTGGTAGCAGGGTCTCGGATGATGTGAATACTGCCTTAACCGGAAACTTTTGCCCAATTTTTTTTAGATAACGGGCAAGGATGTAGACTGTTGATGGATAACCTTCGATGCCTGCCGGTCGGTACTGGTTAAGTTTTTTGAAGAAATGGGTCAGGTATTCTTCACTCAGATGGAATGAGGACATCCAGAGCATATTGTGGATTCGATCATGCTGCCAAAAAGGGGGGGTTGTTTTATTGGTCGGGACTATTGTTCGACCCAGTAAAAGAGCGATGCCGTCGCCGTATTTTACCCCACCCCAAAGCTTCTGCCGCCAGTCAACAGCATTATTGTAGACGCATGTCTGTTTGTCCCAGTAGCAGGAGAGGGGAGAACCAGTTGTTCCTGACGTATGGCCGTGGATGAGTTTGCTTTTGGGATACTTTGAGCTTATAAGCTCCTCTCCTGCAGTCCTGACGTCTTCGCAGGTGAGAACCGGCAGTTTCGATATATCCTCAAGATCTTTTATTTCCTCCGGCCGCACGCCATGTTCAGCAAAGCGTTTGCCATAAAACGGGACTGTATCATAGGCATGTTTAATCAGAGCCTGGAGGCGTTCCAGCTGGTACTGGTGTATCTGGTCCGGAGAGTACCACTGGGTTTTTTTAAGCTCTTCAAGCGCCCGGGCAAAAGGCCTGCCGTAGCGCTCCCGGTGGATACCCAGTGCATACAGGTTAAGTAGAACACTCTGCACCCCGTATGGGGCCTTATTATAGAGGGATTGCAGTCTGCCCATGTTTAGATCCTGTAACAGTTTTTAATAAAGATATCAAGCAGTTGGTTATCTATCAAAAATGGTTCTAAGTCGGGCTGTGCCCGCAGCCCAAACAAAATATCATTGAACCGCCCGCTAGAAGATCTATCCAGTTGAATACGGCTTTGCCGTAGACCGAAAATCTATTCAACCGGGCGAGCTCAAGACTCAAAGGTCGCAAAGGAATCAACCTCTGCTTAGCCTCTTAAACTTTGTGTACTTGGTGCCTGGCCTGCCACGCTTCCTGCCACGCTTCCTAGCGTGGTTAGCATGGATAGCGTGGTTCAATTTTCTTGTTTTTTCTGACAGGATTTCATGAGTAAGTCCTATATTCCTTTTTGTCTCCGGCATTATTAGAAGATGTTGAAAAATAAGACAACTGATAATTTTTGAGTGGCATTTGCTTATCGCTAATAATATTCTTTGACGGCAAAGAAAATTTTATCAAGACTTGTGCCGTTACCGAAGGTGGAGCAAGTTATTCCTATACCCCGGCTCGGGGAATAGGAATATTGATACTCTCTCTTCTCCCCTCTTGCTCAGCGACTCTAGCGAAGTCTTCGCAGCGGGCGTGAGACATTTCTTTACTCTTTTTAACCCTTAACCCATCTTTCCGCAAAAAAGGCTGATTTGGTGTAATTTTTGGCGAATTTTGTCTTGAGAGTCATGTAACCCATTGAAATTATTGTTTGGGTGTCCACTAAGCCCTAAATGTAGTGCCCATAAATTAAAAATTTCTCTTGCACTCGGCACTGAATATGCTATTTATGGAC
>PWSL01000392.1 GCA_003563255.1 Desulfonatronospira sp.
GAGCCTTTTTCATTGCCCCGGCTCAGGGCAATGAAAAATCCTTCTTATCTCTGCGTCCTCTGCTTGCCCGGTTAAATCGGGGTCCCCTCTGGGGTATTTAACTGGGTGCCTCTAGCGAAGCTGGCGAGAGGTAAAAACATTTCAGGCTTGGCGTACACTTGAGCTGAAAGAGCCAAAAAGATTTGGTGAATAGTTACAAAGCCTTAAGAACTGAAACCTGCTTTTTGATTTTTTGCAGTCGCATCATGATTCGGGGACTGGAACTTTTCCCGCTCTTCAAACCAGTGAGGGTTCAAGCTTTCCATCAGCTCGAAAATATCAACCATCAGGACTGTATTGTCATCCAGCACTACAGAACCGGAAATACCGGTCTGCTTCAAGGTAAAATCGTCTATTTCAGCCTGCACTTCTCTGACATCTACGGGGGGAGAAGCCAGAAGCCCCACTTCGTGACCGGCCATGTAAAACACGATAACCACCAGCTCGCCTTCCAGTTCCAGATGTTCCACGCTGGCGGCCTCGTGCAGGGCAAAGACCGGCAGGACTCCCCCGCGGTACTGGATGACTTTTTTGCCTGCGTCGACCTCGATGTCTTCGGCCCTGATAAGGTCTACCCTGGTCACCAGGTCCAGGGGCACGGCGCATCGCTCCCCAAGGCCGTTGTTGAAAAGAAAAAGGCTGTGCAGGTCATGCTCTTTGCGGATTTCATGCTCCCGGGCCAGTTCCTGGGCCTTTTCCGTGCCGGCCATGGAGGACAGCTCGGACAGCCTTGCAATGCCGGCCACGTCAAGGATAAGGGCCACTCGGCCGTCTCCCATGATGGTGGCCCCGGCATATGCTTCGCAGGACTTGAGGTGACGTCCCAGGGGTTTGACCACGATCTCCACAGATTCGTGCAGTTCGTCCACCACCAGACCGTACTTGAAGGCCCCGGAATAGACAACAACAATATTTATGTCTTCCTCTCCGGCAATGGCCCACTTGCCGGCTTCAATGGTCTCTTTTTCCAGAACGGTGCCCTCATACCCTGATCCGCTCTTCTCAAGGGGTGCAGCAATGGTGTCGGAGTTTGCGCCCTCTTCAGACCAGGACTCTTCTATGGATCTCGCCCCGGCCCTGGACCGGCTGTCTTTCTCATCTGGTTTCAATAGTTCGGTAAGGCCCACAAGGGGGATAAGCTCTCCTCTTAATATGAGCACCTGGGCGTCTCCTACCACCTCGATTTTTTCATGCACCTGTTGAGCCGGGATCTGGATCAGCTCGTCCACGTTTATCTGCGGTACAGCGTAGCGCTCCCGGCTTATGGAAATAAGCAGGCTGGGGATAATGGCCAGAGTCAGTGGCAGCTTGATGCGGATAGAGGTTCCCCTGTCCTCCTCGGTGTCGATATCTATCTGGCCCCCCAGGCGGTCCAGATTGTTCTTGACCACGTCCATGCCCATGCCTCGCCCGGAATCGTCGGTGAGCTGCTCCGCAGTGGACAGGCCCGGTAAAAATATCAGCCGGGCCTTTTCCTTGCGTGACATGGTGCGAATCTCCTCATCGCTTACCAGTCCCTTGTCCAGGGCCTGCTCCACTATCGTATCCAAGGGGATGCCCTTGCCGTCGTCGATGATTTCAATAACGACCTGTCCTGCGGCGTGAAAGGCCTTGAGCAGTATCCTGCCCTGGGCCTTTTTGCCTTTAGCGGTCCTTTCGCCAGGCTTTTCTATGCCCTGATCCGCGGAATACCGCACAAGCCGGGTCAAGGGATCCGACAAACCTTCAATAATGGTCTTGTCCAGTTCCACCTCCTTGCCTTCCAGGTTCAGCTCTATATCCTTGCCCAGGCTCTGCGACATCTTCTGCACTATCCCGGGAAACTTGTTGAATACATGGCTTACCGACTGCATGCGTGTAAGCATGATGGCCTCCTGCAATTCTGAGGTCACCAGGTCTATACGCTGCCCGGCTGTATTGGTGGCTGGATCGGGATTTTCGGACAAGGCCTGCATAAGCTGGTTGCGGCTCAGCACCAGCTCTCCGGCCAGATTCATGAGGTTTTCAAGAAGGCCTACGTTGACCCTCAGGGATTCCGGCATGGAAGGCGGGGATTCACTGTAGCCCATCTGCTCCATGTTGCTGTAAATCTCCTGCATTTTGGAGGTGGCATCATCCTGGGGTGTCTCTACGTGGATATCCTCAAGCTCCTGGTATTCTTCATTTTTTTCAGGGCTGATCGCCTCCTGTAAGTCCCGGGGAGTGATATCCGGCTTGCTGATAATGAGTCGCTTTAGTTTCTGCAGGTATTCTTCAATGGAGTCATCAGGCGGTTCAAGGATATTTATGCTCAGCTCGCTGTCTTCATCCAAGAAAACAAACACGTCATCTATTGCACCTCTGCCCATGTGTGCAGCAAGGACGATATCCCACCATACATAGCATTGTTCAGGGTCAATATTCTCCAGATCAGGGATTTTACTATGATGAGCGGCAACATGAGCCCGGCCGAGCTCTCTCAACTCTTCTACAAGCATCAAAGGATCTGTTCCGGTGGCGAAAATGCCTGGATCAGGTTTGAACCGGATGTGATAAATCTCAGTTATTCCCGGGGAGTCCTGTTTCTCAACGGGTTCATGTTCCTCAACGTTTACTGATTGCCCTTCAGAGGAGTCAGTTGCCTGCCCAGGCACAATTTTTTTCATGGATTTCAGGATATGATCCATTTGTTCCTGGTCGGCGTCATCAGGGTTGTAAAGAAGGGTATGAATCTGGTCCTTGGCCTCCAAGGCCAGGTCCAGCAGGTTTCTGGTAACCTGCATTTTTCCGCTGCGTACCAGGTCAAAGGCTGTTTCCACTTCGTGAGTGAACTCGGAGAGGCGATTGAATCCAAAAATGGCCCCTGAGCCCTTCAGGGTGTGCAAAGCCCTGAAAGCACGGTTTATCAGTTCAACATCTTCTGGATTTTCATCCAGCTCCAGGAGAGTTGATTCCAGTTCAGGTAACAGATCACCGGCTTCTTCCCTGAAAGCCTGCTGCATTCTTTCATTTTCTACATTGTTGTTCTGATCCATGTTATATCCGTGAGCCTGCATGTGGTGTTGAGACGGGTAATGTCTCCCGCCGGGCTGCCCTTTCTCCTGTTTGCCTGTATTTCCAGGCTCATAAGCCGGGCGGGTTGCGTTATGGTAACCATTCAGGGGGTCCCCCAACGGCCCGGGGACAGTCCCCGCGACACCTTGCCTGCACAAGTAAAATATGACAAACGCTAAGTTGTGTGAACCTGCACAGGTAGTACTTAGCAAGGACAGTCCCCAGACCTTGTGCCAGGAACTACAACTGAGTGCCCCCTGAATGGTTACCTGAAGACTGTCCTCAGGCCGATTGCAGCATCCCCTGAATAGTTACATTGAGTCTGCAGTCAGGCCGAATCACTAAAGTTGTCGGTATTTTTATGTAAGGCTAGCAGGCAAGCTGTCTTAAGGCAACAAATTTGTTGGCTCTGGCATAGTTTGCCGTAATCGGGGATTGAATTTTTCAGGCGGATTCTGTTGCAATTTATTTCAGATTTGACCTTTTCATCATGTGTTGATAGCCATCATTGTTAAAGTTTGCATCAAGACTGATACGACTGCAAAAAGTCTTATTTCCAGTCGCAGTAGTCAGTGGCCAGTAGTCGATAGTCAGTAAAATCAAAAATTTAGATAATCCATATTTATCACTACCAGTCAATATCTGACTTTTTGCAGGTGCATCAAGAATCTCGAGAGTTCATAGTTCTTGGTTCTTCGTTCCTGGTTGAAAGAAATAAAGTGAATAAATTTGGATAGATATCTGCTCTGGCCCGAAAGACATGTTGATTTGCCAAAAAAGCCAATAAAAATAAAAAGTTACAAAATAACTTTTGACTGTCCAGAAGAATATAATTATTTCAAAATTTTTCTGTATTTTTAATAACACTATAGCGACACTTTATTTTTTGCTTGAAGGGGACTGGCTCTTTTGCCGCAGGATAGTCCGGCCGTTTTACAGTTTGAGGTCGGCAAAAGTGCCAGTCCCCGGTGGACGAGGCGATAATTTACACAAAGTGTCGCTGTAGTTATAAACCTGTAACTTTTTTGCAAGGAGCAAAATATGTCAATCAAGGACGTTGCAATAATCGGGCAGGGTCCTGCCGGTCTGTCTGCGGCAATATATACTGCCAGGGCCGGTCTGGATACCATTGTCCTTGGGTGCGCCCCCAAAGTGGCCGGAGATTACGACATAGACAATTACTTTGGATTTCCTCAGGGTATAAAAGGACATGAGCTTATCGAGCTGGGCTGCGATCATGCCGCCAAGTACGGGGCTGTGATCACCTGCGAAAGGGTTTTGTCCATACACATGGAGCCTGATGACAC
Organism: Desulfonatronospira sp.; assembly: GCA_003563255.1. Classification (GTDB taxonomy): domain Bacteria; phylum Desulfobacterota; class Desulfovibrionia; order Desulfovibrionales; family Desulfonatronovibrionaceae; genus Desulfonatronospira. The sequence continues at coordinate 4,380 of PWSL01000392.1, forward strand.
CTTCAAAATAAAGACAGACAGCGGGGAACACCGGGCAAGGGCGGTGATTCTGGCTACCGGCGTAAGCAGGGTCCGCCCGGGCATAAAAAATATTTCGGAGTACGAGGGCAAGGGGGTCTCATACTGCGTCAGTTGCGACGGATTCTTTTTCAAGAACAAAAAGGTATTCGTGGTGGGCGAGGGGGTTTTTGCAGCCAACCAGGCCATGGAACTGAAAGAATACACCCCGCACGTAAGTATTTACACCCAGGGCAAAAGGCCTGATATGCCGGATAGCTATATGCAGCGTTTGCAGGAAATGGAGATACCTGTACTGACTGACAAGATCGTGCGTCTGGAAGGGGAGCAGTTTCTGGAAAAGGTGCAGTTTGAAGACAGCTCCACTACAGAGGTGGACGGACTGTTCGTGGCCATGGGAGAGGCATCGTCCCTGGATTTTGCATATTCCCTGGGCATCACCACCCAGAAGATATTCATAGAGGCCGACCATGATCAGAAAACCAACATCCCGGGGGTTTTTGCCGCAGGTGACTGTGTGGGACGCTTTCTGCAGATCAGCGTGGCCGTGGGTGAGGGGGCCATAGCCGCCCGCTCCGCCATAAACCACCTGAAGGGGCAGAAAAAGAAGGAATCATAAGCAGGCTTTTTCAGGCGATCTTTGGATTTTCAAGTTGTCAGGCCTGGACTTCGGATTGACAGTTTAAATGTTTGTAAAGTAACAGTGATGTTGATGCGAGGTTGACCGTGCAAAAAAATATTTTAGGCGCTTAGCACAAATTTCAAACCAACATGTTGGTTGCTAAAATCGGTTCCTGGTTACCTCTCGTTCCCAGGCTCCAGCCGCTCCCCTCTCGTTCCCAGGCTCCAGCCTGGGAACGC
>PWSL01000420.1 GCA_003563255.1 Desulfonatronospira sp.
AACCTGTCTCAATTGGGGACAGGCACTTTTGCCGTTTGAAAACTTGCAATTGAACAAAAAATCAGGCGGCAAAAGAGCCAGTCCCCGGAGGTCAATATATAAGTTTCGCTGTAGTGTTATCGCCAATTGAGTTTCGGAAGAGCCGGTCTCCGTGCCACATGCAAAACTCTAAACAGATACTTTTTTCTTGAGTTTTCTAAAAAAAAATGAAAGGTTGCAGCAATTTGATGTCACATACTGTTGGATTATTTTATCGTAACCATTCAGGGAGTCCTTGGTGTTGATTACCGGTTTCTGCATCCCCCTGAATGGTTACACTTTATCCGCCCTGCAATCCTGCTTCAGCCCCAAAGGAGGTGCCAATGGTCACAAAAAAATCATCTGATTCCATGGACAGAGAAAAATTTCAAAAACTTATAGCAAACCGATGGAAAGTCTCGCTTACCCTCACCGCGCTAATGATGATCGCCTACTTCGGGTTCATCCTTGTCCTGGCCTATGCCCCGCAACTTCTGGCCATCAAGATCGGAGAGCACATGACCCTGGGCATTCCTGTGGGCATCATGATCATCGTCCTGGCCTTTATACTCACCGGGATTTACGTCTTCTGGGCCAATTCCTCCTATGACAAATCAGTTCAGGAAGTCATCAGCAGCATGAGGAGGAAATGATATGGATATAGTCGATACCGCCATAGGAGAACCAAGTTTCACCTCAATACTGTTTTTTCTGGTATTTATTATCGCTACTCTGGGCGTTACCTATTATGCAGCCAAAAAAAGCCGCTCCGCTTCACAGTTTTATGCTGCCGGCAGGGGAGTTACCGGTTTGCAGAACGGACTGGCCCTCTCTGGCGACTACATGAGTGCCGCCTCATTTCTGGGCATTGCCGGACTGGTGTCTCTAAGGGGATTTGACGGCCTGATCTATTCAATAGGATTTCTGGTAGGCTGGCCCATCCTCATGTTTCTTATCGCAGAGCCTCTGAGAAACCTTGGAAAATTCACCTTTGTCGATGTGCTGGCTTACCGGCTTTCCAAAAAGCCCATCAGGATAGCTGCCTCTGCCGGATCACTGATGACAGTATTTTTTTATCTCATCGCCCAGATGGTCGGGGCCGGGACCCTGATAATGATGATTTTCGGCATGCCTTACGAGATAGCCGTGGTTATTGTAGGCATGGTCATGGTCATGTACGTCCTCTTCGGGGGCATGCTGGCCACCACCTGGGTCCAGATAATCAAGGCTGTACTGCTGCTCAGCGGTGGTTCGATAATGGTCTTTTTGATCATGCTTCATTTCGGATTCAGCTATGGAGAGCTGTTCAAGCAGGCCTCCCTGGCTTACGGCGACAGGGTTCTGGAACCCGGCGGGCTGGTGGCCAACCCGCTTGATGCAGTGTCCCTGGGTATTGCACTGATGTTCGGAACAGCCGGGCTTCCCCATATTCTCATGCGCTTCTATACCGTCCGTGATGCCAAGACAGCCCGAAAATCCGTATTCTATGCCACTGGATTCATTGGTTTCTTTTATATCCTGACCTTCACTATCGGCTTTGGGGCCATGGTTATTGTCGGCCAGGATATTATTTCTGCAATTGATTCCGGAGGCAATATGGCTGCCATGCTGCTGGCCGAAGCCACGGGTGGGGCTGTATTCCTTGGATTCATGGCAGCTGTGGCCTTTGCCACAATCCTTGCTGTAGTGGCTGGTCTGACCCTGGCTGGCGCCAGCACTCTGTCTCACGACCTTTATGCTGGAGTATTCCGTGCCGATCGCTCAACAGAGAAGGAAGAAGTCAAGGTGGCCAGGATAGCCACACTGTCTCTGGGCATCATGGCCATTGTCCTGGGGCTGATCTTTCAGGGGCAGAACGTGGCCTTCATGGTCGGCCTGGCCTTTGCAGTTGCTGCCAGTGCCAATTTCCCGGCGCTGCTCATGTCCATTCTCTGGAGAAACTACTCCACCTTCGGAGCTACCATAAGCATTGTCACGGGCACTGTTCTGGCTGTGGGGCTGATCATTGTAAGCCCCACTGTCTGGGTGGATATCCTGAACAACCCCACAGCAGTCTTTCCTCTGACCAACCCTGCCATCATTTCCGTTTCCGGGGCATTTGCAGCCGGGTACATAGGTTCAAAGCTCAGGCCTGATCATGAGGCTTCCAGCAGGTACGAAGAACAGAAGATCAGAAACTACCTGGGCGTTGGAGCTGAATGAACCGTAGCATAACCTCGTTTCTGGCCGGGATACATCCCTTATCCGACCTCCCCAGCAAGGAGCTGGAGGAGGTCGGATCCCTGGCCGGTGAACAAAAGGTTTCGGCAGGAGAAATTCTGGTTCTGGATCAGGAAGACCGGGTTGCTCTTTACTATATCATGGAGGGGTCCGTGCAGCTTTTCCACGGAAAAGAGGCAATGGATACATTGATTCAGGGTGATTTCTTCGGTAACGAGGCCTTTTTTTCGTTTTCACCACTGGTACATTCCGCTGTCGCCCTGGAGGACTGTACTCTGGCGGTCCTGCCCGAACCGGTCTTTCAGCGTCTTATGCAGCATGGACAGGTGAATAATTATTTTCAACGCAAGACAGATATTTTCAGAAACAGGATCAATTATTATCTATCCCAGCGGAAAGCTTACAGAATAGACCCTTACCTTCGTCTGACCCTCAGGGATATTCAAGTCAGGCAGCCGGTTTTTATCCACCCAGAGACAACTGTTGCCCGGACAGCCACGATCATGCAGCAGGAGAGGGTTTCAAGCTGTCTGGTTCAGCAGGAAGGTGCATTTCCAGGCATTGTCACGCAGCACGATATTCTGGAAAAAGTTGTGGCCGGGGATCTGGACCCAAAAGTTGTTTATGCAGGGCAAATTATGAGCAGTCCCCTGATCACGGCCAGATCTAACGAGCTGTTGTTCCAGGCCCTTTCCAGGATGGTGCGGCATGGTGTCCACAGGCTTGTGGTCCTCGACAACAGGGACCGGACCAGGGGGATCATTGAAGAAAGGGACCTCATATCCATCAAGGGTGAAAACCCGGTGCACCTGTCCGGAGAGATTGCCCGGTCCAGGGATATGGGTTCACTGGGCAGGATCTTTCAGCAGGTCCAGGGAATGGTGCTGCGCTCCGTGGCTGAAGGAACAGGTGTTTTGCAGGTGGGTCGGCTCATCAGCGATTTTCACGATCAGATTCTGGCCAGGTTGCATGAGCTCATCCTGCAGCAGGTGGATCAGAGCCACCAGGATTCATTCTGCATCCTGGTCCTGGGCAGTGAGGGTCGAAAGGAGCAATATATGGCTACCGACCAGGATAATGCCCTTATTTATGCAGGAGACCCGGGGCGTCAGGGTCTGGCATTTTATGAACTCTTTGCCGATAAATTCATCCAGGCTTTGACTGACCTGGGGTTCCCTCCCTGCCCCCACCAGGTCATGATAAACAATCCAGAATGGCGCATGAGCCTGGATGAGTGGCTGGACACTGTGGATGAAATGGCCCAGAAGGCGGATACGCAAAGCATACTGAAGACTTCGCTTTTGCTGGACATGCGTCCTGTGGCCGGAGACGAAAAACTGGCCGGCATGCTCAGATCCTATCTTTTCAGGAGGGTAGCCAGGAGCAGTTTTCTGTTGAAGTACATGGCCAATGAAGCTGTGCGATTCATGCCCCCCCTGGGTTTTTTCAGCAAACTCCTCGTAGAGAAAAGCGGCGAAAACAAGGGGAAAATGGATATAAAAAAGGGAGGCGTCTTTCCATTAATCCATGGGGTGAGGACCTTGAGTGCAGAGCATGGTATCCTGGACACATCCACAGAAGAGCGAATAACACGTCTGCATGAATCGGGGGTATTTTCCGCAGGGTTTTGCGCCGGTCTCAGGGAAGCTTACGAATTTTTCCAGACTCTCAGGGTCAAAAACCAAGTGGAGCAAATTAAAAAAGGGGTTGCTCCCGACAACTGGATCAACCCTGATGATCTTTCAGGGATGGAACGTGATAGACTCAAGGAATGTTTCAGGGTGGTCCTGGAGTTTCAAAATCTGCTCAACAACAAGTACAGCCTGCGCCTTCTGGCCTGATAAGCTCAATGTATCTGTTTAGCGTTTTTAAGGAAAGCAGGGGACAGGCACTCCGGGACCCACTTGAGCATCATTTTGTGCTCAAAATGACTCGATTTCTGGGACAAGTGGGTCCCGGAAGAGCCAGTCCCCATGCTACATGCAAAGCGCTAAACAGATACAGCTCAATTATGTTTTCAGAGATCACGGTAAATGGCTTTTTTTCTTGTCCTCCTGTTCAAGACGTTCAATTCTTGTCTGGTCAGAGTTCCAGGACCCGGAGGTTGGTCCTTGACCCGTATTCTGGCCACTGCGTTTCTGGAGACATCCAGCTCCAGTTCCATGGTTCTCACCGTGATCTCTGACCTATATTATATCTCCGTTCCAGAGCTGAGCACAAAACTGCTCCCAGGGCAGAACGGTGATCCGGCTGTTGATTTTTTCAGGATACCTGTCTCGTGAAACAATGATGCTTTTCCCTGTCCTGCACTCCTCACCAAACAGGTGCAGACCTTTGGGCAATTTCGATGCGGCATGCTCTCCTGCCTTGACCTCGATTGCCACGTCCGCGTCTCCCAGGATGATGTCCACCTCTGAACCGCTGGCTGTCCTCCAGAATGAAACGGGAAAGTCCTTGCGACTGTAATGCCTGTAAGCCCAGCATTCCTGAAGGATGAACTGTTCAAAGGCCCTGCCGAACTCCCTGGTCTTGGGACTGAGAGAATACCGGTTCAGCAGCGCCGAGACCATTCCTACATCAAAAAAATAAAACTTGGCGGTTTCGATGAGCCGTCGGCCTGAGCTTTTTTTCCAGGGGGGCAGGATTCTGCCGATCAGGGTGTCTTCCAGGATTTGATAGTATTCCCGGATGGTCTTCACGGATACGCCCGCGTCTCTGGCCGCGTTGGAATAGTTCAGCAGCATGCCGCTGGTTGCCGCAGCCGACTGCAGGAACCTGGAAAATGCCGGGAGGTTGCGGGTCAACGCTTCAGCCTGGATTTCTTCCTTAAGGTAATCGTGAACATAGGCCTGAAGATCCATGCGGCAATCCGGAGACAGGTAATGGGAAGGCAATAACCCCGAGACAAGAGCTTTTTCCAGATCAAAATTCCCCAGTTCACGTGAGACCAGCGGGTAAAGTTCGAAGCGCCAGGCCCGTCCACCAAGCAGGTTGACGTTACCCCGTTTCAGTTTTCTGGCGCTGGAGCCGGACAAAAGAAAGCAGTAAGAGCGATTTTCCATGAGCCAGTGAATTTCGTCCATCAAATGAGGGATCTTCTGGACTTCATCGATGACCACGGTCATAGACGACTGGGCGTCCAGTATCCGGCGCAGCCTGGACGGCTCCCGGCTCAGCAGCATAAACAGTTCATAATCCAGGAGGTCAATCCAGTACGCTTCAGAAAACTTTTGTCTGAGCAGCGTGGTCTTTCCGGTTTTGCGAGGCCCCCAGAGAAAGGCGGACCTGTTTTCCGGCAGATCAACGCTCAAAATCCGGGGAATAAGGTTACTTTGTGGCATGAAGAAGAGTTATGATAATTTGGACCTTAGGTCAATTTATTTGTGATAAGTTGTCGTGACCTATAGTATTATATGGCATCTCAAATGAGAGCTGGATCCTGGTCCGCTCTGGCAAGACGCTTATAAGCCTGCTGTCTCGGACATGAATAATAATACATTATTCGCAATAGCCTGCACGCGATGAATGGATATGAGGTAACCATTCCAGGGGTCCATGAGGGGTGAACGCCCCCATAGCCTCAACTTGCTACTCATGCCATCAGGAGACGGAAGATGGTCTGGCCGACTGGAAACTGCGCTTTCACCTCTACCATTCCGGCGGTGATATGTACTGCAACCACGGCTACGATTATTACCTGGAAAACCGCGAAAAGTGTCTGAACTGCCATAAATAGCTGACCATCTGGTCCACAAAAAAAGGCCGCTGAAAACAGGGGCCGCTTTTATTCATGTATTAACCCGGTTTCTAGATGGTTTGACTGCCACTGATTACAGCTTTTCTACGCAAACCCTGTACCTGGCCGTATCTGTTTAGCGTTTTTAAGGAAAGCAGGTGGCAGGCACTCCGGGACCCACTTGAGCATCATTTTGTGCTCAAAATGACTCGATTTCTGGGACAAGTGGGTCCCGGAAGAGCCAGTCCCCATGCTGCATGCAAAGCGCTAAACAGATACTACAAAACAATTACTTCGGTCTGATGGTCATTACTGGTGTTTTCGAAGACTTAACAACTTTTTCAGCTATCGATCCGAACAACAGCCTGTCGACCCCCTTTCGGCCATGGGTGCCCATTACGATCAAATCGACATTTTCATTCTCAGCGTACTTTAAAATCTCTTCATCTACCCAACCGCTCAATACCTTGGTTGTTACCTTGTCCGTGTTGAAATTTTCCCGGACAAGATCATCAATCTTCTTTTCAGCTTCTCTGAGGACTTCTCCATAAATATCCTGAAGAGAAGGAGGGGCGACATTGAAGCTGGCATAGTGATCCAGACGCTGGACTACAAAAATTACATGGACATCGGCGTCCAGTTTATTGGCCAGAGTGTCTGCGTAGGAAGCAACTTTGGGGGTCATTTCAGAAAAATCAACAGCGCATAAAATTTTCTTTATCTCAGCCATAACTACCTCCTCTTTTTAGTTTCATGTTTGGAAAGACCAGTACTACCAGCACTATTATCCAGATTTTCCAGATGCACCTGCATAAAACCAAAAAAAAATTCAGCCTATAAAAACAGCTTTGCAGCTCATGATTTTCCAGTTTCTGCTGTACATATTTCTTTTACGCAGGCCAAGCTGAATAAATTGCAGAACGTGTGAAAAAAATCTTTTTTTGCATGCGCATCCTAAAAGTCCTCTTGTCACGCTAGCAGCGCTAACCACCTAACCACGAAAAGCGCGTGGCAGTAGGATAGAGGACAGACGTCAGAATACCAGCGTGGAAAGTGTGGTCACTGAGCAGGCCGGAAATCTATTGTTGTGACTTGTGTCAAAATACAGTAGCCTGGAGGCCTTGGCAAGCATCCCGGATTTAAAAAAATCTGATGCTTACGGACAAAGCAAAGCCTGACAACCTTTAACACTACAGCGACACTTTATTTAAGCTGGAAGGGGACTGGCTCTTTTGCTGCAGGATAGTCCGGCCGTTTTACTGTTTGAGGTCGGCAAAAGTGCCTGTCCCCGGTGTCCGAGGCGATAATTTACACAAAGTGTCGCTGTAGTGTTAAAAAAAATCTGAAAGGATGAACAGTTACCATGTGCTCAAATAAAAAACCCGACTTGAAAGATTTTCTGGACAACTTGAAAAAACCCATGCCTTTATCCCGGAAGGCCGGCCTCTACTTTCGCAATAACCTGCTGAAAATCAGAAAATTACAGTCCTGCTGCGGCAATCACGGAGAACCCGGGTGCTGAGCTGGAGACAAGCCAGCCGGTCCGGCTGAATAAGTGTAACCTCTTGAAAACTTTGTCTCATCCGCTATTAACAAAACAATGATCCTAATTATCACTACAGCGAAACTTATAAAATACAGCATGCTATCTCAATTGGGGACAGGCACCCCCGCACTTATTTTTATTGCGAATGATCTTGGTTTTATTGGAAAAAATAAGTGCGTGGAGAGCCAGTCCCCGGAGGTCAATAAATAAGTTTCGCTGCAGGGTTATTGACCTTAGGGGAAATACTCTATGAACCTTTATTTTTATATCAAGCTCTACCTGATAACCGTACCCGTCTTTTTTGCTGTAGACCTGATCTGGCTTGGCCTGGTGGCCAGAAATTTTTACCAGAAACACCTGGGATTCATTCTCAGTCCGGAGGTCAACTGGGCTGCGGCTATTACCTTTTACCTCATCTACATAGCGGGCATCATTTTCTTTGCCGTGATCCCGGCCCTGGAGAGGGACTCCCTGGCAACCGCCCTTATCTGGGGAGGACTCTTCGGATTCTTTACCTATGCCACCTACGACCTGACCAACATGGCCCTGATAAAAGGCTGGCCCCTCAGGGTTGTCGTGGTAGACATAGCCTGGGGGGTCGTCTTGTGCGCTATTGTCGCTGCACTGAGCTTCAAGGCCGCTGGATGGATAAATTAGTTTTTAACGCGGGCTTTGCCCGCAACCCATTTTTTCTCACGCAAAGGCGCGAAGATCGCCAAGGAAGACAGGATAATTTTTTTTCATTTGTCATTCGTGTCTCGTGACAAATGAAAAGGCAGCCTTGTCCAAAACCGTGTCCCGGTTTTGGACAATACCTCTGCTTCGCCTCTCTGTCAGGATGCGTTAAGCACGGGGACTGGCTCTCCCGGCACTTATTTTTCTAATCTGTTTCTTGTTCAATAAAAAATAAGTGCCGGGGTGCCTGTCCCCATAAACATGCAAGCAGGGATTTTTTTCTTTTCTTTCTTGTTCCCAGGCTCCAGTTTGGGAACAAGAGGTAACCAGGAACGAAGAAACAGGAACCAGGAACCGTTTTTAACGACCAACATGTTGGTTTGAAATTTTCACTAAGCGCCTAACCCATAAACAGGGCCATGGACACCCCGGCCATGGGCAGCAGACTGAAACTCACACTGGAAGCCACAAAAACCGAAAGTCCCAGGCTGCCCGGCTTTTGATCCAGCAGCATAACCCCTGAAAACCACAAACCCAGGCAGAGCAAGGCAATCAGATACATGCCAGTGTAGCTAAGACCGTGAAGCATAAACAGGACAAGAAGAAAAAAAGCACCGGCATTAAGGGCCAGAATAAGCCTCTGATTGAGCCGTCCCCCCAAAAGGACTGAACTGCTTTTTTTCCGACTCAGTCGATCCGAAGGCTCATCTGGAAGAGAGGTGCTCATGGCACAGGACAGTGCCAAAAGAAGCATCAATCCCATGTAAGGCCAGTAGATCCCGCTCAGGCTTCCATGCTGCGCCAGATATCCGAGCATGGGCAGCACCCCGCCTACTCCAAGCATCTGCAGCAATTCTCCCCCTCCACGGTAAGAAAGGCGAAAGGGTTTGAAACTGTAGGCCCATAAAAGAACCAGGCCAAGAAGAACCAGAAGCAGCGGTCCCCACCCTGAAGAAAACCATGCAAGCAACACCCCTGCAAGTAGACAAAGCAGGGCGCTAACACCAGCTGCAGAAAAAAGGCTTCTGGAAGACAGGCAATCATCTGCCAGGACCCTGGAACCCCCGGAAAAAATTGTATATGTCGAATTAAGCCTGTCTGTATCCTCATCAGCGACATCATTGGCAAAGACAATAAAAAGCTGCATGGCCAATCCGTACAGGTGGCAGATCAAAAAAACAGACCAGGAAAACGCCCCCTGGGTGAAAGCCATAGCCTGCCCCATGAGCAGGGGCAGAAAAATGTACACCTGTGAAGGCATCCTGGCCGCCTGAAACCATGCGGACCATGTACTGTTTCTTAAAAAATTAAACCAGCCTGCCTGCCCTTCTTTGACATGCTTAAATGAAGATTCCGGAAAAAACCTTTTGATTATAGATATCATTCCAATATTGTAGGTGGTGCCGGCTGCATAATCAAGCAAAACGGTCCAGTCTTTTTTTGAGTTTTCAAAACCTGGAACACATTTCTTGACAATCAAAGCAATGTATAACAATTTTAATATTCGTATAAACACCTGTACTGACTTGAGCACCATGCCTTTACACACCATTATTCTGCTCAACCTGGCGGCGGTCATGCTGCTTATGCTGGCGGCCTGGATCTTATCCCTCGCCCGGGACAAGGCCTGTGTGGCTGATTCCTTCTGGGGGGCGGGCTTTGTGCTCATTGCCTGGCTGACCTGGTTCATGGGGCCGGATACTTTCAGGAGTCTCCTTCTGGCCCTGCTCATCAGCTTCTGGGGGGTCCGCCTCGTTTTGCACATTACCAGTCGCAACTGGGGAAAGCCCGAAGACAGACGATACCAGGCCATGCGGGATTACCACGGAGAAAGTTTCCGGTGGATAAGCCTGTTCAAGGTGTTCATGCTGCAGGGGAGCTTGTTGTGGATTATCGCCCTGGCCCCCCAGGTGGCCCAGGCCTCCCCACGCCCCGGTGAACTTGTCTGGCTGGACTTTCTGGGAATTTTCATCTGGGCCCTGGGCATGCTGTTCGAAGTTGTGGGGGATTACCAGATGTCACAGTTCAAAAAGGATCCCGCCAACAGGGGCAGGGTCATGGACAGGGGGCTCTGGGGCTGGTCCCGCCACCCCAACTATTTCGGTGAGTGCCTGGTCTGGTGGGGCATATTCTGTATCGCCCTTTCGGTACCAGGAGGATGGCTGACCATTATCAGCCCTTTACTCATCACATTTCTCCTGGTTAAAGTATCAGGAGTGGCCATGCTGGAGAAGGACATGGGTTCAAGACGCCCGGAATACGAAAACTACAAGAAAAGAGTCAGTGCATTCGTGCCCTGGTTTCCCCTTAAAAATAAAGAAGCAGGAGATCATGAACAGCCATAACCAACTTTCCGGTGCAGACAGCCTCAAAATCGCCGTAATCGGGGGCGGAGCAGCCGGCATGGCGGCATCCTATTACCTGGGCCGCAGGCACAGGGTGGACCTCTTCGAGGCTGAGCAGATCCTGGGAGGCCATGTGCAGACGGTCATGGCCCCGGACGGTGATGAGCGAAAGATCCCGGTGGATATGGGCTTTATCGTCTTCAACGATACCAATTACCCCCGCTTTATCCGCTTTCTGCAGGACCTGCAGGTACAATCCGCAACCACGGACATGTCCTTTTCCTACAGTGAATCCCATACAGGGTTCGCCTACAGCGGCAGCACACTGTCCGGTCTTTTTGCCCGCAGGGCCAATATCATTGACCCCCGTTTCTGGAGGATGCTTTTCGCTATACGCAGTTTCTGCAGAAATGTCACCAGGGACCTGCAGGAAGGAAAGCTCACAGGGGGCACCCTGGGCGGATATGTCCGCGACAACAGATACCCCGGGGTCCTTATGAGCCGGTACCTGAGTCCCATGGTCCGGGCCATATGGTCAGCCGAGAGCAGCGGCCCCGAGGAGTTTCCCCTGGAACGCTTCGCGCAGTTCTTTTTCAATCACGGCCTGCTCAGCTTCAGCGGGGGACCTGTATGGCGATATATCCCCGGGGGCAGTCACTCTTATGTCCAGGCCTTTGAAAAATCCTTTACCGGCTCCATCCACACCTCCTCGCCCGTGCAGGCTGTATTCCGGGAAAGCACAGGTCCGGTGCTGCAGGTGCAGGGGCAAAAAATGAAGTATGATGCACTTGTCCTGGCCTGTCACGCAGACACTGCACTGCAGCTTCTCCAGGACCCGGACCCTGAAGAAACAGCATGCCTGAGTCCCTGGAAATACGCTGCCAATGACGTAGTCATGCATACCGACGACTCTTTTCTACCCCACAATACCAGGGCCTGGGCCTGCTGGAACGTCATTTCCCACTCCGGAGACACCCAGGAAAGGGTGAATGTGCATTACTGGATGAACAGGCTGCAGCGCTTCCAGGCCCAGAAAAACCACGTGGTCACTCTGAACCCCCGCCGGCCGGTGCCAGCTGAAAAAACATCCAGGCACCTTAAAATGATGCACCCCCAGTTTACCCGGGACGCCTTAGATGCCCAGGCCCGTTTTGGCCAGCTGCAGGGTGTGCGTGGCACCTATTTTTGCGGCAGCTACCATGGTAACGGTTTCCACGAAGATGCTGCCGCGTCCGGGATGCGGGTGGCTGAACTGCTGGGAGCCGAAGTATGAACTCCAGGGTTGTGCCTGTAAGCATTTCCCATGAAAGGTTTGGGCACAAGAGCCACCGGTTTGAATACAGGTTTATGGTCCTGCTGCTGGACCTGGACGAACTCAAGAGATTAGACGAAAATACAAGACTTTTCGGGTTCAACCGCTACAGACCGGCCTGTATATTCCAGAAGGACTACCTCACCCCCGGCCCAGAAAGCATCCGGGACAAACTTGGAAACCTTCTTCAGTCATATAAGTTCATGACCCTGGATCAAGACTCCAGGGTTCTGCTTCTCACCTGCCCCAGGATCTTCGGACGGGTTTTCAATCCGGTGAGCTTTTACTTTATCTTCAGCCCGGCAGGAGAACTGCAGTTAACAGTAGCCGAGGTCAACAACACATTCGGAGACAAACATGTATACATCCTGGAGAAATCAGGCCGGTCCCCGGGGTTTCCGGTACAATTCAAGACACCGAAAAAATTTCATGTATCGCCTTTTTTCGACATCTCGGGGCAGTACCTGTTCAGCTTCAGTGATGTCCGCAAAGAAATAGATATAGCCATCACCCTTGAAAAAAATCACCGGCCTGCCCTGGAGGCCAGGATGTGGCAGGCGGCCCGGCCAGGGGAACTGACCGACGGCAATCTTTTAAGCACCTGGATATTTCATCCCCTGGCTTCCAACATGACCTATCCCCGCATCCTGCGCCAGGCCGTCAGCCTTTATTACGGCAAAGGCCTGCCTGTATTCACCAGGCCAGAGCCGGAAAACCCCCTGACCATCAGGACCATGCAGCAAAAATCAACCATTTTAGACCTTATTGCCAGGAGACTTGTGCTGGCGAACCTGAAAAAATTCCGCAAGGGACGCCTTGAAATCCAGATGCCAGACAAAACAGTGCACGTATTCGGCGAGGTTGAGCCAGGTCCCTCGTGCCGCATGAACATTCATGACCCCCGATTTTTCCGGAAAGTCATCAAAGGCGAGGACGTCGGCCTTGGTGAAGCCTATACCATGGGCATGTGGGATACCGACAACCTCACCAGGCTCATGGAACTGCTCATTATGAACATGGGCCACCTGTCCTACATGGAGGACTGGGGGGCCGGCGGGAGGATTCTGCACAAAATGCTGGTGCCGGCCAGAAAGATGATTCCTGACAATGACCCCCGGGGATGCAGACAAAATATCCAGGCCCACTACGACCTGTCCAACGATTTTTTTGCCGGTTTTCTGGACCCGGGCATGACCTATTCCTGCGCTGTATTCGAAAACCTGCAGAAACTGCGGCAAGCAGGTCAAACCGTTTCCCAGAGCCGACTGCAGCAGGCCCAGGAACGCAAATACTCCATGGTGGCCCGGGCAGCCGGCATCAAGCCGGGCCAGAGTATCGTGGAGATCGGGTGCGGCTGGGGTGGATTCGCCCTCTTTGCCGCCCGTGAATTCGACTGCCGGGTAAAGGCAGTGACCATATCCAGGGAGCAGTACAATTATGTGCAGCAACAGGTGATCAACCAGGGACTGCAGGACAGAATAGAAGTAGCCATGGAGGATTACCGCCATATACAAGGGCGCTTTGACGCCCTGGTATCCATTGAAATGCTGGAGGCTGTGGGGCACAAATACCATCCCCGCTTCTTCCAAAGCGTGGACCGCCTGCTGAGACCCGGGGCAAAAGCCTGCATTCAGAGCATTACCATCCCGGATCAGCGCTATAACACCTACCGTAAAACCAAGGACTGGATAAGCACCTATATCTTTCCCGGGGGACTACTGCCGTCCCTGGACAGGATAAGCAGCGTCCTGGCCCGGCACACCACCCTGGTTATAGCCCAGGTTACGGATATAGGTCCTCACTATGCACCCACCCTGGCTGCATGGAGGGAAAAGTTCCTGCAGAACTGGCAGGAAATCAAGAGCCTGTCCCAGTGCTTTGATGAAGATTTCCGCAGAACATGGGAATATTACTTCTGCATGTGCGAGGCATCATTTGAGCAGCGCCATATCCGCGACCTGCAGATCGTCCTGGACCGGCCCAGTTACTTACCCGGCAGAATGCGGTGATAAACAGCGAGAAATTTTGTGCAACGGTTCAATCAGTTCATAACAAGGGACAGTCCCCAGGACGGGTGCCAACAATCATCACCGAATACCCTCTGAATGGTTACAGTCCATACAGGCCAGATAAGCCTGGACAGCCTGATCCCAGGAGGGATAACTATCGGGTTCAACTCCCTGCTGACTCCGAAACAGTGCCTTGAAATCTTCCAGGGTATCCACGTCTCTCAATTCAGGCAGAATGTGCGGATTCAGCCCCAGATCTTTCAGCCTGTTCATGGTGATCTCCAGCACCCGGGAGGTACTCCAGGGAACAGCGCTGAACAGCCCCGGGTCAAAATTCTCCCTGCTCAGACCCAGGAGATAATATCCCCCGTCCAGAGCCGGACCAAGCACAGCTTTACTCTTCTCAATACCCTGCACAGCCTGCTGCAGAGTCTCCCGGGGCATTTGGGGCATATCAGTGCCGGCAAGTATTACCCGGTCAAAACCCAGTGCAAAGGCCTGTTCAAAGGCAGACCGCATTTTATCGCCGATATTTCCAGGCCCCTGGGTAAAATAGTCATGTCCTTCACCCAGCCATGCCCGGTAATGCTCAAGTTTTCTATCCTGGTGACAGAAGAGCAGAATGGGCCAGGACAGTGTCCTGCAAGTGGCAAGGGTTGTCTGCACAAAACAGCGGTAGAGCAAAGCAGCATTGGCCTGGCCGATGTCTTTGCCCAGCCTGGTCTTGACCCGGCCCGGACAGGGATATTTTAGCATAAGGGCCAGACAGGCCCTGCTGGAATGCATATTCAAATCCGCCTATGTTTCGCCTTTGACTCTTTTGACCAGCCTGGGCAGATACAGGGAAAAGGCCAGCAGGGCCAGAGAAAGAAACACCTGCCAGGACAGAAGACCGCTCCATTCTCCTGACAACCAGACATCTCTCAGAGTACCGATGAAAAAGGTCAGGATGAAGGTCCCGGCAATTATACCGAATGCTGTACCAAAAAAATAGTCCCAGAATCTGACCCTGGTCAGGCCCATGCCGAAATTCATTGGAGTAAAGGGAAAATAGATCAGGCGCAGATAAAGCACGGTAGCAAAGCCATGGCGCTCGATGGCCTCATCGTATTTTTTCAGTCTGTCGTCAACAATGGAAGCTGCAAAGTCCCTGCCCAGGGTGCGGGCGATGAAAAAGGCGGCGCTGGCTCCGATCATGGCCCCGATCCAGACGAAAACAAATCCGACATAAGGGCCGAAAAGAGCGGCTCCGATCCCTGTCAGGAGGGTACCGGGTATGAACAGACAGACACCCAGAGCGTAGAACAGGCTGAATAATGCCGGAGCCCACCAGCCCGCGTGCTCCAGAAAGTCTCCCAGGGCCTCCCTGGTGAAATATTCCTTTACCGGAGTGAACTGGACCACAAGTATGGCTCCGGCAATAAATAGAACCAGACCCAGGGCCTTGATTGCGGCCTTTCTGGTGGGCCTTGTCCGGGGTTGTTCTGTGTGTTCCTCCATGTCCTCTCCTGTGGATTAAATCGTTTCCAGCTGCTCATCTTCCCAGAACACGGCCCAAGAAGCCCTTCTTTTCCGGAGGGTTCAAACCTAG
Source organism: Desulfonatronospira sp. (assembly GCA_003563255.1). Classification (GTDB taxonomy): domain Bacteria; phylum Desulfobacterota; class Desulfovibrionia; order Desulfovibrionales; family Desulfonatronovibrionaceae; genus Desulfonatronospira. Next base: position 15,453 of record PWSL01000420.1, read on the forward strand.
ATGATAGCAGATGGCCTTTTCCACCTCGTGTTCATCGATATTGGAACCCTCAACCAATATTTCGTCTCCCACCATCACTGCCGGGGCCACAGGCAGATCCTGTTCAAAGTATTCATCGGTCTGGTAGTCTTCCATAGGCTTGGAAACCGTCTCTATTTCCACATCGTACTTTTCGCCCAGCCTGGGCATCATCTTCAAAAAATTCTTTCAGGGCTTGCCCCTGGGCTCGTTGAGGAAAAACATGACCTTGAGCATAATCACTCCTTCTCTGTTTTCTGCAAAGCATTGTGCATAAGTCCAAGGAATTCGCCGGGCGGGATGAAGTCCACCACGCGCAGATCCTCCATCTCCTGCCCTTCAGGGGTGAGAAATATTACCGTGGGAACTCCGCGCACCCCGTACTCAGCCACAAGCCTGTCATGAAGCTCCACCCCTCCGCGTGTGAGGTCAACTTTGATGGTCACGAACTCCCGGGAAAGCTCAACTACGTCCTGATCATGGAATGTGACATTCTCCAGCTGTCTGCACGGTGCGCACCAGTCAGCATAAAAGTCCAGCATCACCGGTTTGTTTTCTTCCCTGGCCTGTTCCAGCAGCGCCTCGGAATAATCATCCCAGGCCACGCCGGGTCCCTGCAGGGCGTAGGACCCGGCAATAAAGACCGCCAGAGTCATGCCCACCAGGAGAACAGCGGATTTCATCCAGACAAAAGCCCTGAACCCGGCCTGAGTCTTGTCCAGAAGGCCCAGATGAAGGGCTGCGGCCAGAAAAACAGCAGCCATGACAAAGGTCCCAGCGAGATCTCCCAGAAGCGGTTTGAGAAAATAAACAGCCATGCCCACCAGGATCCAGCCCAGAAGTTTTCTGACCCAGATCATCCATTCACCGGAGCGGGGCAGGCTCTGCAGTTTGCCGGAGAATACCGCCAGAAAGAACAGCGGAACCCCCAGGCCAAGGCTCAGGGTGAAAAAGACGGCAAATCCCAGAAGCGGGCTGCCCATGGTAGCCACCCAGGCCAACAGCCCCAGGACAAAGGGGCCTATGCAGGGCGCGGCCACCACGCCGATGGTCAGTCCCATGAACAGGCTGCCGAAATATCCGCCGAATGACCTGGAAGCGGCCTGGTTTAGAGACGCCGGGAGTCGCAGCTCCCAGAATCCAAACATGCTCAGGGCGAAGATAAGCAGAACCAGGGCAATGCCGGCCAGCACCAGGGGGTTTTGCAGCAGTCCGCCTATAAGCCCGCCGGTCAGGGCTGCGGCCACTCCCAGAATAGAGTTGGTTGTAGCCAGACCCAGGATGTAAAGTCCGCCGTGGATAAGCAGCCTGCCCCGGCCCTGACCGCCCATGCCCCCGAAAAAGGATACGGTGATGGGGATAAGGGGATAGACGCAGGGTGTCAGGTTCAGGGCCAGACCACCGGCAAAGACCGCTGCCAGGGTGCCGAAAAGGGCCAGGCCTTCCAGAGTGCCTGGGCCTTCAGCCTCCAGGGGTGTGGCCGGGGCTTCAGCCGGCAGGCTCACAGTGGGAAAGCCGGCATCTTTCCAGGCCTCGAAGCCTTTGGGGTCGCGGTAGACGTTTTCATAACCAAGACTTACGGCCACCCGGGCCGCAGAGTCGCTGACGACTCAGTCCATACCGTCTCAGTAGAAGACCAGGGCCGTCTCCTTGTCCCGGGCATGCTCCCTTAAAAAGTCGCTCAGGTCACCTCTTTTCATCCACCGGTCCCAGAACCAGGGCTGCATGAAAAAATTTTCTGCGTTTTCAACGTGTCCCAGGCGGTATTCCCATTCCTGCCTGGTGTCCACTATCACCAGGTCCTCGACTTCCTGGTGCATTTTATAAAGCTCTTCAGTGGTAAGGATTTGATACCCGCCTGCTTCAGCTTCTTCATGCACTTCTTCCCAGGTGGCATCTTCAAATTCTATTTCCAGGTTGGTAAGCCATAAGGCTGTTCCGGAAATCACCAGAGACAGGACCATGAGAACAATAATGCGCCTGGGGCTCATAACTCCTCCACGTTTTGAAATTGCAGGATATGCTGCCTGGGCTTTTAGATCTTGCCTTCCTGCTCAAGCTTGGCCTTCAAAAACTGGGCTCCAGCCATGCTTAGTCCCAGTTTTTCCGCCATCAGGGCGGCATCTGAACTTTGTGACTGTTCTGCCTGCCTGACAAACTCCTTTTCCAGCTCTTCCAGCCAGTCCTCAAAAAGAGGCAGAAGTTCAGGCTCGGCAATACTGTTCAAGGCCCGGGACCTGGAGATCCTGTCCACCAGGCTCTGACACATCTGCGTTGGATCGACACCTTCGTCCAGACATTTGGCCATTCACAGATGGACCATGCTGGTTATCTTGTCCTCATCGCCCTGCTCCAGCAGCTGGAGGACGAAACTCACCCTCTGCTCGTCCTCGAGCCGCGCAAGTACTTCCCGCAGGGGCACGGAAAGAGCATCCAGGACCTCTTCAGGCTCCAGGTCCCGGATAAGCAGCATGGCCTGTCTTTTGAGTGCTTCCATATTTGCGCCCATAATCGCATCCTTTGCTTTAAACTTTGATAACCTTCAGACACTTTGCCCGGCACTGAAGCTGGTGTTTCATAAATTACTGACTTACTCCTGAAACGCTGTCAGAAAAAACAAGAAAATTTTGAACCACGCGAAGCGCGTGGCAGGCCAGCCGCCCCGGTTGAATGCCCTTCGGGCTTGCTCTTCGAGCAATTCAACTGGGCAGGCAAAGTACGCAAAGTTAAAGACGCGAAGCAGGTCTATTGTCCAAAACCGGGACACGGTTTTGGACAAGGCTGCCTTTTCATTTGTCACGCGAAACGAGTGACAAATTAAAATAATTATCCTGTCTTCCTTAGCGAC
>PWSL01000508.1 GCA_003563255.1 Desulfonatronospira sp.
AGCTTAATAATTTGTATCTGTTTAGCGCTTTTAAGGAAAGCAGGGGACAGGCACTCCGGGACCCACTTGAGCATCATTTTGTGCTTAAAGTATCTCATTTTTTGGGACAAGGGGGTCCCGGAAGAGCCTGTCCCCATGCCACATGCAAAGCGCTAAACAGATACAGATAGTTATAGCCCAAATGCTTCTTAGCAATTGAAATCTTGAAAAGTGATATTAATCCAGGGGGTTACACGATAAGTATTGACTGTCCAAATGCCAAAAAAGGCAAATAAAAGTCCGTTTTCAGCCTTGCAGATACTTTTCAATTATAATCAACAGCTCATCAGCACCGCTATGCTCAGGATCCAATTCCAGCAGCCTTTTGATTTCTTCCCTGGCTTTGACTGGCTGCTCCAGCTTGAGCAGGCTCAGAGCCAGATTAAACCGGGCTTCACTGAAATATTCATTCAGTTCCACTGCCTTCCGGAAATATTCGAGAGCCTCGCTAAATTGTTGCCGGATTGCAAACAAAGCTCCCAGATTGTTCAATACCCTGGGATGTCTTGGAAGTTCCTGCTCTGCCTTGTGCAGGTGCTGCTCAGCTTGAGCAATTTTGCCTTTTTCAAGCAGCAGAGCCCCCAGGTTTAAATGAGCAAATCCGTATTCAGGCTCAAGCTCCAGAGCCCTGTAGTAATGACTAAAAGCCTTTTGCTTCTGGTTCTCATACTCCAGGGCCAGGGCCAGGCTGGTATGAGCCCGGTAGTTGTCAGGGTTTTTGGCCACCGAATCCTCCCAGATGGCAATCTGCGACTGCCAGATTTTGTTGCGCTCTATGCTCAGAAAGCCAAGAACAATAACAACGCTCAGGCTGATCCCCACAACTACTCTGGGATACTTCTGGAGCATAAGGCCGCCAGCCCAGGCCGTTGCCAGGACCGGCCCGATCATGGGCAGGTACATTCTGTGCTCAAACATGGGGTCATCAATAGGGATAATACTGGATTCGACAGACAAGGCGATAAAGAACCAGAATATGGCCAGGGAAAATATCGGCTGCTTTCTAAACAGAAAGCATGCGCCGGCAAGAAGGAATATTATCAGGGCCAACCCTTTTAATGCACATCCGTTCCAGATGCTTGTGATAACAGGATGCATATGATCAATATTCTGGCCCACAGGAACCAGATACATAAACAGATATTTAGGTATGACACAAAACTGGGTGACAAGGTACTCCCACCGGGAAATATCAGGTGTGGTTCGCATAAGGACAGCTACATCCTCCAGTAGCCTGCCGAATTCTCGCTGACCGAAAAAAAAACCAACATTATAGAGCACAAACAGGCAAAACAAACCTGCAAAAGGAATAATCCAACATAACTTTTTCTTCCACCCTGACCAGGTCCTGTCATACAAGATAAACTCTATCAGCAGGATAGCGACCGGCAGGCTTGCAGCACTTTGCTTGCTCAAAAAAGCCATGACTCCTGAAATAAAACACAATAACAGCAGAGAAAGGGAGATAAGGTTGTTTCCGCCGGAGAGCTGAATATTTCTGCCCAGAATATATAAAAGAACTGATAAGATGTAAAAAGATGCAGCCAGTAAGGTATAACGCTGAACTATATAAGTAACAGCCTGGGTCTGCAGCGGATGGACAACAAAGATCAGAGCGGCAAACAAGGCTGTATATTGTATGACAGACAGTGACGAAGAAGTATGCTCCGCTGAATCCGAAGCCAGCAGCCTGCCGGCTGCAAAAAAAACCAGGTAATATACCAGAATGCCGTTAATTATATGTATGCTTAGATTTATTAAATGGTACCCAAAAACATCCAGTCCCCCGAAGTGATAATTCAAAGCAAAGGTAAGATCCACCAGGGCACGGTTCTGCCCTAGAAAGTCATAACTCAGGAAGCCGCCTAATGACCTTAAATCTGGATTCTCAGCAATCTGTCGAACGTCGTCCAGGATAAAGGGGACATTGAATGAGTTGTAATAAACCACAACGCCAGACAGCACGATAAGGAACAGGTATGGCCAGTTCAGTCCGGTGTGAAAAAAATGTTTGGTTTTCATCAGTGGTTTACTCCTTACGTGGGCTTTGCCCGCAGCCAAAAAAACATATTCTCACGCAAAGGCGCTAAGGTCGCCAAGGAAGACAGGATATGAGGAGTAAAATCAGAAAACAGACAGGCACCAGGACTATGGTCACTTACAGCCATGCATGGTTAAATATAGCCAAAACCGCATACTCCGCTCACCTTCAGAATTGAAAAGGGTTCAGCCCCAAGCATGCATAGCCTGATAACTGTCTCAGGTTGAATCGATCAGACGTTCTCCACCATGTCGATTGAAGGGCGTAGACCATGCTCTTTTTGATCATCTGGAGTACATCCGTTCCACTGTAGGCATTCAGGAGGTAGCCGGAACCGCCCCGGGGACCGTCCCCTGGCCTTGTGCCATCAGGCACTGCCGGGGACCCCCTGAAGGTTACCTTAAAAAGAATACCTCAGGTTAACTGCACCAGAAAAACCGCGATCATTGATCATCTTGTAAGTACCTGGTGTTTCATAACGATTGTCGGTTATATTTCTAAAGAATAAATCCACATCCAGTCCCGGGGTAAAAACATCATGAAGGTTGAGACCGGCGTTAAGAAGCCAGGCTCCTGAAGCTTTTTCAAAGCTTTCAGCCCAGGGGTAAATCAGTTTCCTGGAAGAAAAATACTCCAGGCTGGAATGCACTGTCAGCCTGTCATGAACTCTCCATGCGGCGGCCAGATCAAGCATGGCCCTGGGCCCGGCATCATATGGGTGCGCAGCTTCAGCCCAGTTGTAGACCACGCTTCCATCAGGGCGGATGACCTCTGACTCAATATACCTGTACTTTTCATCCGGTCCCCTGTTGTCCAGCAAGCTTAAGCCGAGCTCCAACTCAAGCCTGTCCAGCGGCCTGTATAAAGCTTTTGCTTCTATCCCATAGATATCCTGTCTATTTGGACTTGACACTCCTGGAATAAAGAGGTTTTCCATCACATGATTCGACAGACGGTTGTAAAACAAGGTGCTGTTGAGGGAAAAAGAGGGGGTCGGCTCCCAGATGGCCTGTAAAGAATAATTCTCAGACTTTTCCATGTCTGGTTTTTTCTCCACCAGCAACTGGTTGGCATAAGGACTCCTGTAGGATGTTCCATAAAGCAGTTTTAAAGACAATTCCGGTGAGTAAGACCACACTATAGCAGCATTATAGCTTAGACTATCCTTGTACTGCTGGTGAAAGTCATGGCGAAGACCAAGCATGAGATCAAAATCTCCAAGCTTGTGAGTGTACTGAGCAAATGCAGACCAGATATTATTAGTAAACTCTATACTATTAAAGTCCGGAACAAAACTTTCATTTTCAGGATCAAAAAAACCCGGTACATATACACCGCTTAATACTGTATGATCGGTTTGCCTGCGCTTGTAGGACAAACCTGTTGTCAATAATCCCAGGCCTTCAAAAAAGGACCTGTCCAGTAAAAGTTCACCTGAGTAAGTCTCATCTTTTTGTCTTACTGTTTTATCAACTATCTCATGCTGCGGATTCATCCTGCTGAAATAGCCGGAAAATCTGAGCTGTGTTTTGAGATCAATTTCATGGTCAGCATCAAGTTTAATGTAGCCCATGGGCAGGCTGACCTTTTCTCTCCACTGGTATGTATCGTCATGACTGCTGATAATATATGGATAGCTGCTCCCGGCTAACCTGCCGGACAGGCCGATTCTCTCTCCCAGGTTTATCCTGGCATAGGAGTCGAAATAATTGGCATCTCCAGCTTTTTTACTGCCCATACGCTGACCAGGCGGCACCGGGCCTGAATCTTTAGAATCAAAAAAAGAAACCAGAGTAGCTTTGGCGTCTTCCTCTTGTCCTTTTCTGGCGCTTAATGAAAAAAAAGCATCCCAGGTTCCAAAATCCTGGCCCAGGTTGAAGTAAGCACCCTTATGACTGCCAGGTTCTTCATACAAAAGGCCTGCTTCACCTCCCTGAAAATCCTTTCCACTCAGCGGGACCACATTAACCACCCCTGCCAAAGCGTCTGGACCCCAAAGCACAGAAGATGGTCCGCGAACAATTTCCAGTTGTTTGACCGGAGCCAGGGACAGTTCATGACCAATGGGATGCAGAGACTTGGCTAATTCAGACCCAAGTGGGACGGTATCATAAAGAAACATGATGGAATTGGGCATCCCCCTGAGATAAGGCTGTTCTCCCCATTCTTTTTTTGCTGTATAAAAACCCGGAACTCCACTGATAACCCTGCTTATTGTATCTTTCCCCCTTTTCTGAAAATCATCTCTGGAAATGACCTGTGCTACTGCCGGTGCCCTGGCCGGAGTCTCCTCTCTCCTGGAGGCAATGGACAGCAGCTCAATATTCTCTCCAACGAACAGAAGCATGGTCCCGTCGTCAAAAGGCTCTTCGGCCCACGCTCCCTTCATCGGAAGGTATGTCAGCATCATTGTGATAATGAGGATGTTTATTGACTTATACATCTTATTTGGGGTTTCTACGTTCGGCGTACTGCTTGTAAAGCACCCTGAACTTGGCCCGGGTCAGACCCAGGAGTCTGGCTGCGGCACTTTGATTATTATCGGTCATATCCAGAGCCTGATGCACCAGGTCCATCTCCACTTCTTCAAGGTCCAACCCCTGGGCAGGCAGCTTAAAGTCAGTTTCCTGCTCCAACCCGGGACTTTGATTGAGAAAAGACAGGTGCCTGGAACTGACTTTTCCTGAATGCTTGGAAAGAATGCAGGCCCGTTCCATGACATTGGCAAGCTCCCTGACATTTCCGGGCCAGGTATAATTTTTGAGAAGCTTCATGGCTCCCGGGGAGATTTTGACCCTGGACCCTGAACTGAAACGCCTGGCAAAATGATCAACCAGGTCCGGGATATCTTCCAGCCTCTCTCTGAGGGGCGGGGACTCTATGGGAAAAACATTGATGCGGTAATACAGGTCTGACCTGAATTTCCCCTCCCGGACCAGCTTTTCAAGGCTCTGGTTGGTGGCACAGACAATTCGCGAATCCACCTTGATCTCGTCTTTGCCGCCTACCCTCTGTACCTTTTTCTCCTGGATCACGCGCAGGAGCTTGGACTGGGCTTCCATGGGCATGTCGCCTATCTCATCCAGGAAAAGAGTACCGCCGGAGGAAAGCTCGAACTTGCCGATTTTTTTCCTGTCAGCTCCAGTAAAGGAGCCCTTTTCATGCC
>PWSL01000425.1 GCA_003563255.1 Desulfonatronospira sp.
ATAACCTGTCTCAATTGGGGACAGGCACTTTTGCCGTTTGAAAACTTGCAATTGAACAAAAAATCAGGCGGCAAAAGAGCCAGTCCCCGGAGGTCAATAAATAAGTTTCGCTGTAGTGATAACATTTCCGGCCCAGGCCCTGACCAGAAGACTTAAAGCTCTGAAAAAAGGACCACCCGGTTGCGGCCGGATTCTTTGGCGTAGTACAGAGCCTTGTCAGCCGCTCCTATGAGTCGGCCTGCGTCCCAGCTCTGTTGCAACTCCGCCACACCGACACTTACGGAAAAATTGATGGCCTCTCCCAGGCTTCCATCCTTTTTCCTGGGTATGAATTTATACCCCAGCACCTCCCGGCACAGTTCCTCAGCCCGGACACCGGCCAGCTGTTCATCGGTGTCCGGGAAGATTATGCTCAGTTCCTCTCCCCCGTAACGGCAGGGATAGCCACTGCCTGCCTCGGCTTGTTCCTTGATGAGCTTGGCCAGGGCCTTGAGCACGTCATCCCCGACCTGATGTCCCCAGGTGTCATTTATGGACTTGAAGTGGTCCACATCGATCATGAGCAGGGACAGGCGGGAGTTATTTTTCCGGGCCTGTTCGGTCAGGTTGTGTATCTTTTCGTCAAACCAGCTGCGGTTGTAGAGAGAGCCCAGCAGGTGATCATAGCGGGCATAGCGCTCCAGGGTTTTGGCCTTGTACTCCCAGGAATCGGCATCTTTTCTGGCATGAGTGACTATTTCCCTTATTGTCCCCCGGATGTAGGCAATAATCGCCCCTGGATCCTTTTTTTTCTCGATATCAGATACGGCCTGCTCTCCGAAATCCTCCAGGTCCGAGCTCCGGCGGTTCATCGACTTCCTGAACTCGTCTGTGAGCAACTGAATCTGGGACAGCAGGGTGTCGGTGAATTCCTGCTCGCTGGCCAGCTTCTGCTTCATCAGGCCCAGTTCGTCCTGCAGGCTGCAGGTAAAGGCCTCTTCCATTGTGTGAATGATCCGGTCCAGGCTTTCCGGGGTGAAGTCCTTTTTTTCTATGACCTCCAGGACCTGCTTCCGCAGCTGGGATTTCTTTTCCAGCTCGATGGAGCTGAACCGAATCATGAGATTGCGGATAAAAAAGATCACTGCTATCCATTCCGGCCGGTGCTCAACTCCGAGCCTGCACAGGGTTTTGTTCAGCTCATCCGGGCTGATGGACTCTGGAATCTTTTTTTTCTTGTTGGCCGGCATATTTTTCATCCGTCTGGCTGACACCGGGGACAGAAACAGGAGCTTCGGCCTGCGACCTTTGTGGCTTGCAGACTGGTTGCGCATCCCGGGCAGGGCGACCCCTTTTTACCGTACACTTTAAAGTATTCCTGAAAAAGGCCTGTTACTCCCAGTGCATTGCGGTAATCCCTGAAGGAACTCCCCCCGGCACCAATAGCCTCCTGCAGCACTTTCTGAAGGCTGCTGTGCAGGTGCAGCAGTTGATCCCGGGGCAGATCTGAAGCCCTGCTGCAGGGATGAATTCCTGACATATAAAGGGCTTCATCGGCATAGATGTTGCCAATTCCGGCAATGACCTTCTGATCCAGAAGGAGAGATTTGATACGGGCTTTTCTGACCTGAAAAATGTCTGCAAACTCCTGCGCAGAAATAAGCATAGGTTCAGGACCAAGACCGGTGTAAAACTCCCAGGATTCCAGCTCTTGCGCAGTCAGGGCGGACACATACCCGAACTTGCGCTGATCATCAAAAAAAACGTATACCTCTCTGCCCAGGTCAAGGATCAGGTGAGTATGTCTGCCCGGCTGAACACCGCTCTCCGGGACCCAGACCTTGCCGGTCATTTTCAGGTGAAATACCAGGTGCAGGGGGCCGTCCAGGTCAATAAAGAGAAGCTTGGCCCTTCTGCGGACCCTGTGGACTGCGCATCCCAAAAGCCTTCTTTGGAATTCCAGGTCATTTCCGCGCACAACAGGGGGATGCATCAGGTAGATGTCACAGATGCACCTGCCCTTAATCAGGGGTTCAAGACCGGCGGCAATGGTTTCAACTTCAGGAAGTTCCGGCAAGGCTGTTATTCCCTGGGCAGTTCAATCTTCAGGGTTTTGACTTCACCACTGCGGCGCACCTGGAAAAAGACTTGTTCGCCTGACTGCGCAGCCTTTAATGCTGCGTCATGCAGATCAGACATTTCCTGAACGGAATTGTCTCCGGCTTTGATGATCTCATCGCCCTTCTGAAAACCCGCCCTGTCTGCTGCACTGCCATCAACAACCCCGGCAAGCACCAGGCCCTCTTCCTGCCTGGAGATCACCAGACCCAGGCGCATGCGGCCCTGGGCCGGAGGGCAGTAAAAATAAAACGGATTGTCAGGTGAAATATCCCCAGGGTCCGATACCGGGAGCACCCTGGTAATATCGGCATCCTTGTCCATCTGCAGCAGTCGGTGTTCTATCCCCCACCCCCTGCGAACATGTTCGCTGCCGGCCAGAACCATCACGGGCAGGGAGTGATCATGCCCGTAATACCCGGCCATCTCGGCCATCTTTGAATCCCACGCGGACTGGGCCTGGATGAAATGTTCCAGGTCAGAGCGGTCCCTGGGTATAAAATCCTTATGCATTTCATACTGCTTTTCCAGATGGGTAAGCTGCTCTTCAGGCGGAAGGGTGATTTTTTCCGGGAGATATCCCAGGTCTTCAGGACCCAGGCTGTCCAGGCCGAAATGGCTTATACGTCTTGTCACCCCTGAAGGCAGATTCAGGGCCTTTACAGGGATATCATGTTCGCGGGCTGTTTTGAAAACAGGCCTGTAAAGATCAAAGTCATGTCCCCAGGTCCTACTCCATTCCAGACGGTCTGGAAGGTCATCCAGAGGAATTTCCCCCCGGTTGAAGCTGTCAAGGACATCCTGCTTGCGCACGTTGACCATTTCCAGGCCAAGAACAAACTTTTGCCCTGACGATGCAAGCAGGTCCATGATTTTTGCCTGAATCCTGTGGTGACAGGGATTGTCATGGGTTTCGCCGATAAGAATGAAATCCTTGCCCGCTATCTCCTGGATAAGTTCATCAGGACTGAGGGGCTCTCCTTCACCGGTATAAAAATCCCCGGTGGCAGGTTCAGGTTCAGGGGTATGAACCGGGGCCTTGGGAGCACAACCGGAGAAAATGAACAAAGCCAGAGAAAAATACAGCAGTTGCCGTGAAAGTCTTTTTATCCCCGGGGATGCACACGTCCAGTTAATCAGCGCTTCAGCTATTCCCATGTCCTTTTGTCCTCGATTGGCCTTACCTGGGGAGGCAATGTACCCGGGGTAAGGATTTTCAGCTCTGGTCTGATCTTGATCTTCTCGCGGAAGATGTGCAGCAGTTCAGCATCCCGCTTAAAGTTTGTGGCCTCGATATAAAGGGTCATCTCATCAATGCCGCCGGGATTGGTAACCTCTATCTGCCACCTCTTGACATCCTCAAAACCGGCCATTACCTGCTCAACCTGGTGGGGATAAACAAACATGCCCTTGATCCGTGCAGTTGTATCCACCCGGCCTACAATATTGCCCAGCCTGGGTGATGTCCTGCCGCAGGGGCAGGAATTGTGTTCAATGTAGGAAAGATCCCCGGTGGCAAGACGAATCAAGGGGTAGGTCTTGTTGAAGGATGTCACCACAATTTCGCCGACTTCCCCCTCTTTCAGAGGGATACCGGTGTCGGGGTGGCAGATCTCCACAAAGGCCCGGTTGGAAATATGCAGACCGTTTTTGTGGTAACATTCATAACCGATGCTGCCCACATCCGCGGTGCCATAACCCTGGCGCATGATAAGGTCGAATTTCTTTTCCAGGGTGGAGCGCATTTTCTCGGAAAACTTTTCACCTGTGACAAAGGCAACTTCCAGATAAAGGTCTTTTCGCAGATTCCAGCCTCTTTCCTCACCTTTCTGGGCCAGATGCATAAGATAGCTTGGGGTGCCTACGAATCCGGTGACCCTGAGCTTCTGCATCACCTCCAGCTGGGTGTTGGTGTTGCCCGGACCTGCCGGGACCACGGAGCATCCGATATTCCTCAATGGTTCTTCAAACATAAGTCCAGCCGGAGCCAGATGGTAACTGAAAGTAACCTGGACAATGTCGCCGGTCCTGAAGCCTGTGGCGTAAAAGCCTTCTGTCCATCCCCAGTAATCATCAGTACGGTCCTCTGGGTCAAAGATGGGGCCGGGAGATAGAAAAATCCTTCTGAGCTCCCCCAAATCCTTGGTCAAAAGCCCTCCCAGGCGGGGTCCCATGGACTGCAGAAATATCAATTCCTTTTTTTTAAGGATGGGAATGTGTTTGAGATCGGCCAGGGTCTTGAACTTGTCCACGAAAAACTGTGCCCTGTCGAATCTTTTTTTTACGTCTTCTGAATACCTGTAAGCATATCCCAACAGATCCTTGAGCTGGATCTGGTAATATTTCAGTCTTTCGCTTTGATCCAGGACTTCTTTCCTGGTAAGTATACCCTCGGTTCTATCCTTGCGGGTCATTATGATTTTCCTCCTGTCGAGGTATGTTTTTTGATTTGCATTCAGTGATCAACTAACACGGGCTGTGTCCGCAACCCAGATAAGAAAAGAGTTTTTGGCCCACAGATCACACAGATTGACACAGATGAAAGAGATTGAAGAAGCATGTTTTTTCCTTGCGGGAATAAGAACCCGCAAGGAAAAGGCATCAGCCGCTTGCGCGGCGGGGGAGTACCTGAGCTTAGTTTCCAAAAATGAAACAGTCTCAGTGCCAAGTGCTGAACCCCCGTCATGGCTCAAATTTTTCTTGTTTTTTGTGACAGGCTTTAAGGAGTAAGTCTAACACGGGCTGTGTCCGCAACCCAAGTTTAAGAAGTGCTCTTATCCCAATTGGGACAGTACCAGGCGCTGAAAACCCGTCTTTGCTCGAAATTTATCCTGTTTTTTGTGACCCCAGTTAAACCCTGCTCTGCAGGAACGCTTTCAGCGTTGTTTAATCCCGCCATATGCGTGACAGGCAGGGGTGCAGGAGTAAGTCACCAGGCTTTTTCCGCGACCCTGCACGGAAAAGTGGCCCCTTCGGGGCAAAAGAGACGGCCCACGGAATACACGGAATCTCACGGAATATGCGTTGCTTCGCAACGCTTTAAAAACGTCCGTGCCGTTCAGTGTGTTCCGTGGACAAAACCTCCTGGCTTTCTTTGAAAATGAAACAACATGTTGTTTCGAAATTTGTGCTAAGCGCGCTAAACAGGTACAGAATCAAAAAAATATAGTATACACATATTGATATCAAAATTCAAGAAAAAACTGTTTCGAAGTTTTAACCACCTGATTTTCAGGCATTTTCAGTCCCAGGGTATCTGTTGACTTGTGCACCCCGGCAGGACTAGAGTGTTATATTTATCTTAAACACCAACACCCGGACCTCTGTATGGAATTTGAGAGTTTATTTCCCGTACCTGCCCTGATAGCCGGGCTTTGCCTGGGCAGTTTCTACAATGTCTGTATCCACCGCTATTTAACCGGACAGTCCATTGTTCTGCCCGGCTCTCATTGTCCTGGATGTGGACACGTCTTGTCCTGGTGGGAGAATATTCCACTTTTGAGCTATATAATGTTGCGGGGAAGGTGCAGGTCATGCAGACAAGGCATAAGCACTGTATATCCGCTGGTGGAAAGCATTTCCGGAATTCTTGCACTTCTTCTGGCCCTCAAATTCGGGCCGGGCCTGGAATGGCTGATCTACATGTTATTTTTCGGAATGCTCATTACAGCTTCCTTTATCGACTTCAAGATTTTCATTCTACCTGACATCATCACCCTCCCCGGTGCAGGACTGGCTCTGGCGGCTTCTTTTATTCTTCCAATTTTCTGGCTGGATGCCTTCATGGGTGCCCTGCTGGGCGCCGGGCTCTTCTGGTCACTGCAATGGGCTTACAGAATAATTAAAAAGATAGAAGGTCTTGGCACCGGTGACATAAAACTGATGCTGATGCTGGGCGCTCTGGTGGGATGGCAGGGTCTGCCCATCCAGATTTTTTTCGCAGCACTGCTAGGACTTGCAGCCTCACTAATTTACATGAAGAGAAAACCTGGCAGCGGAATGCAGACCCCTATACCTTTCGGTCCTTTTCTTGCTCTGGGGGCGGTGATATACATCTTTGCCGGAGAAGCCATCTGGGCCTGGTACCTGGGGGGGCACTCCTTTTGAGATCCCTTCCAGGTGTGTGTACGAGGCGTAAGTCACGAAAACCCCCAGCTTTTGGCATTGCCTTTTCAGACAACAAGAATTAATAATGCAACTTGCATAACACTACAGCGACACTTTGTGTAAATATCGCCCCGGCCACCGGGGACAGGCACCCCGCACTTATTTTTAAAATCCGTCAGTCTTCTGTAAGCAAAATAAGTGCGGTGAGCCAGTCCCTTCCAGCTTAAATAAAGTGTCGCTGTAGTGATAAGTACTAAAGCGGGCTGTGCCCGCAACCCAAAGAAGAAGAATATTGAACCACGCGAAGCGCGTGGCAGGCCAGACATGAAGTTCACCCGTGTTAAACACCCCATAGGGGACCCGGTTGAATCCTGTTCCAGGGCAGCTGTCGCTGCATTCAACCGGGTAAACCCCGGTTTAATCACGCCAAAGGCGTGACAGGCTAAGTTTAAGACAGTAAGGAGGGTATTTTGTGCTTTCTTCCTTTGTGTCCCTTGCGCCGGGCCTGCCACGCTGAAAGCGTGGTTCAATCTTTCTTGTTTTTTTGACAGGGTTTCAGGGGTAAGCCACTAACACTACAGCGAAACTTATATATTGACCTCCGGGGACTGGCTCTTTTGCCGCCTGATTTTTTGTTCAATTGCAAGTTATCAAACGGCAAAAGTGCCTGTCTCCAATTGAGACAGGTTGTAAATTTTTGAAGTTTCGCTGTAGTGCTAACTATCTAACTATCTGGAGTAAGCATGTTTTCTCAGCCTGAAAAATCTTTGCAAATCTACAAGAAACGAAAAAAAATCCTGGACCAGAAATCATTTCTCCCTAAAGAACTTGTAAAACTTGTGGACTTTGTCATCAAAAACCAGCTTGAGGCAGCCCAGAAGACATCCCCTGAAAACAGTCCCGATACCTCCTTCACCCCGATTCAGGAATTGATTCAAGGCAAGCCCCTGCTGCCCAGGGAATCTTTTCCGCTGGATTATGACAATGCCCGGGATCTAGCCCGGATAATCATGCAGTTCATGCACAATTCCCAGGGGCACCTGAAACAGCCGGTTGAAGAAATTGAAAAAGAACTGGAACAGGACCCGAACTTTCTAGACCTTGCTCTGCAGAAATACCTTGAGGGGGACGATGATTTTTTTCGTTCCTTCGGGGAAAAAACCCCATCCGGACCCCGGAGCCTGAACTTTCTGGTCCAGTCATGTGCCGCCCCTTCCCTGGGCAGGGCGGCAGACTCCATGAATCTGGCGCTGCCCCGTGACCATACCTGGAAGACCGGACACTGCCCTGTCTGCGGCAGCCTTCCGTATATTGCCGAGCTAAGGGAAAAACAGGGCTTTCGATACCTGCACTGCAGCTTCTGCCACACGGCCTATCGTTTCAAAAGAATGGCCTGCCCCTACTGTGCCGATGAAAAAAGCGACTCTTTTGAGTATTTTCAAACCAGGGAAATACCCGGGTTCAGAGTGGACGTATGCACCTCCTGCAATATGTATATAAAGACCATGGATTTCAGGGAAATGGACAAAAAAGCCCTGCCCCCTGTGGATGACCTGGAATCTCTTCCCCTGGACATCAAGGCCAAGGAAGAGGGGTATCTCCGCCCCACCCTCTCGGCCTGGGGCTTCTAGGCTTATTGACGATTCCAGATACATGACTGCCGGGAAACATAGCCAGGAGCTCTACGCCGTTATCCTTGCCGGCGGCAAAAGCACCCGACTGGGCAGGGACAAGACCAGGGTCAGGATCGAAGGCCGAACCCTTGTTCAACGCATGGTCGATCTGGCTGGACTGTTCTGTACATGCACCTGGGTAGTGGGCCAGAACCCACGGCAGGATGACATACCATGGATGCTTGACGATATTCCGGGCATCGGCCCCATGGGGGGGATTATTACTGCCCTCAAGAAACTTCATGCTCCATGCCTGGTCCTGGCATGCGATATTCCCGCCCTGAACCGGAATATCATAGCCAGACTGATAGAGCATAGAGAGGCCTCAAACAAAAAACAGTTTATGACCACCTTTCAGCAGCCGCATACAGGATTTATTGAATCCCTGGTGGCCATTTATGAGCCTGAATGTTTAAACCTGCTCCTTGCCTCTTACAATCAGGGCTGCTATAGATTAAGCAAGGCGGTGCCGCCTGAAGTGCGGCTGCATATTCCCTATGATGTCAATGAGGAAAGCTTTTTTTTCAACGTAAATTACCCCGGAGACCTGGAACAACTGAATGCCCTGTTTAATGAGGGCACGGAGCCGGATTCCAGTGGCGGGGGCGAGGGCGAGGCTCGAGGTTAAAAAACCGGGTAAGCTTCACCCTCAATATACCGGGGATCTGACAAGAGTGAGTTGCAAATCTTTTCTTTCTGCAGGACTTGTGATGGTCCTTTGCCTGCTGAATCCCGCCCATTCTGCCTGGGCCGGACAGAGCACCATATACTATTATCAGGATGAATCAGGTACACACCATTTCACTGACCTGCCCACCTCCAGCAAGTACAGGCCCTTTGCCTTTTTCGGGCGCACTCAGGAAAAGACCCCGCAGCAACTGCAGCAGAGCATAGAGATTTACAGCCGGCAATACCAGGTCGATCCTGACCTGATACGGGCCATGATCCAGGTGGAATCCAACTTTGACGCCGGAGCCGTATCAATTGCAGGCGCCCAGGGACTGATGCAGATTATGCCGGAAACACAAAGAGACCTGGGGCTCAAGGACCCTTTTGATGCTGATTCCAACGTAGAGGCGGGGGTCAGGTATTACAGGTGGCTGCTGAACCGCTTTCAGGACCAGCAACTGGCCCTGGCAGCATATAATGCAGGACCGTCCAGAGTGGAAGAATATCAGGGTATTCCTCCTTTTCAGGAAACCCAAAACTACGTGAAAAGAGTTCTGGACATCTACAACAATTCTAAACAGGCCCGGTGAATGCCATGTTCAACCTGCCCAACAGTCTGACTTTCGCCCGCATTGCAACAGTTCCGCTCCTGGTTGTCCTGCTGTATTTCCCTTCCAGGACCACAGCTGCTGCAGCCATGCTCATCTTTATAATAGCTTCCCTGACGGACCTTTTTGACGGCCTTCTGGCAAGAAGATACAACCAGGTAACCAAGATGGGCAAATTCCTGGATCCCCTGGCAGACAAAATACTTATTACCGCCGTGCTTATTATGCTGGTGCATAACGGATGGCTGCAGGCCTGGATAGCCATCGTCATCATCACCAGGGAAATCACCGTGACCGGTCTAAGGGCCATTGCTGCAGAGCAAAGCATAGTGATTTCCGCTGATAGATACGGCAAACTGAAGACCATATTCCAGGTCGTTGCCCTGTGCCCCTTGATGCTTCATTATACCTGGTGGGGCTTTGACCCCAACCTCCTGGGCCAGGTGCTCATCCATATCGCCATGATTCTGGCAGTGGCTTCAGGAGTCAATTACCTGAGTATTTTTTACAGGCAGGCGTTTAAAGAAACAGAAGATAAATATGAGGATTAAAATAAGTATCCGGTAACCATTCAAACGGGTGCATATATCTTGAAAGTCAAGATTACTGTCGCTTTAGTATGAAGACAACGGAGATAATCCATGGCCCAGATAGACGCTTTTTTTAAAATGATGCACGAATTGGGTGCTTCGGATCTGCACCTTTCCACCGGCTCCCAACCCATCATTCGACTGCACGGAGACCTGCAGAGAATAAAGTACAAATCTCTCGAAAACGAAGATTTGAAGAAAATGCTATATGAAATCACCCCGGAAAATAAGGTCAAGGCTTTTGAGGAAAGCGGGGATGTGGATTTTTCATACGAAGTACCCCACCTGGCCAGGTACAGGGTCAACTTTTTCTGGCAACGCCTGGGTGTGGCTGCGGTTTTCAGGGAAATTCCCCAGAAGATACTCAGCATTGAGGACCTGGGACTGCCGGGCATCATGAAGCGCCTGGCCATGCTTCCCAAAGGCCTGGTCCTGGTCACAGGCCCCACAGGAAGCGGCAAGTCCACGACCCTGGCGGCCTGCATTGACTATGCCAACAAGACCCGCAAAGATCATATCCTGACTATTGAAGACCCCATCGAGTTTGTACACCAGCCGGTGAACTGCCTTATCAACCAGCGTGAGGTAGGCCGGGACACCATGAGTTTCAAGGCCGCCCTGCGCGGGGCGCTGCGCGAGGACCCGGACATTATCCTGGTTGGCGAACTGCGCGACCTGGAGACCATTGAACTGGCCCTGGAAGCCTCTGAAACGGGCCACCTGGTCTTTGGTACCCTGCACACCATCTCGGCTTCCAAAACCATTGACCGCATTATCGAGGTCTTTCCCGGAGAAATGCAGGGGCAGATAAGGTCCAGCCTCTCTGAGTCCCTGCGGGCCATCATCGCCCAGAGCCTTTTCAAACGCATCGACAAGCCCGGCAGGGTGGCTGCTCTGGAGATTCTCATTGCAACTCCTGCTGTTCGCAACCTCATCCGGGAAAATAAAAACTTCCAGATCAACTCCGTAATTGAGACCGGCAAAAAATTCGGTATGCAGACCCTGGACGAATCCATCATGAAACACCTGCAGCAAAGCCTTATCGATGCGGAAGAAGCCTACAACAAGGCTGTAAACAAAGCCAAGTTCAGGGATTACCTCAAGGATACCCCCCAGGATTTTACATAGGTGTAAACATGCTCAAATCCCAGCTTGACCACATTGTCTCTCAGATCCTTTCTCAGCACCCGGATCTTTCGGATGTCATCCTCACCGCGGGTAAACCGGTACAGGTAGAAGTCCACGGACAACTGAGAGACGCCCGCATTGACCCGGACCTTGGCAACCTGGTGCCCTTCCAGGTGGAAGCCATGGCCATGGCCATGATGGGCCGGAACTTGAGACTCTACCGGGACCAGATCAACACCGGCTCCTGCGACCTGTCCTACGAATTACCCGGACAGGCCCGATTCAGGGTCAATGTTTTCGGGCAGAAAGGCTCCCTGGCTGTGGTCATGCGCAAGCTGTCCATGCACGTACCCAGCCTGGAGGACCTGGCCCTTCCAAAAATATTTCAGGATATGGCAAGAGAGAAATATGGACTCATACTTGTGACAGGAGGGACAGGAACCGGAAAATCCACATCTCTGGCAGCCCTGATAAACGAGATAAATGCCCGTGAAAGCAAGCACATTATTACACTTGAAGATCCGGTGGAATTCCTGCATCCTCACAAACAAGGCGTCATCAACCAGAGAGAGATGGGCAGGGATTTCGACAGCTTTGCCTCAGGTCTGCGGGCGGCCCTGCGCCAGGCCCCCAAGGTCATCCTGGTTGGGGAGATAAGAGACCGGGAAACTGTGGGCATTGCCCTGGAGGCGGCTGAAACCGGGCATCTGGTGCTGGGCACCCTGCATACCAGCGACGCAGGCCAGACCATCAACCGTATTATCTCCATGTTTGAACTCAGCGAAGAACAGCTTATCCGATCCAGACTTGCAGACAGTCTGAAGTACGTGGTTTCCCAGAGACTGCTGCCCAGAAATAAGGGCGGCCGGGTGGCGGCGTTCGAAATTCTCAGTTCAAACCTGCGCATCCGGGATATAATAATGAACGGCGAAACAGAGGAAAAAACATTCTACAATGTGATTACCGCCGGAGAGACTTACGGCATGGCGACCTTTGACCAGTACCTTATGAACCTTTACAGGCAGGAAGTCATCTCTGAGGAAACAGCAATGCTGAGCGCTTCTGACAAGTCCCGTCTGAAGCAGATGATTGACAGGGAAAAGTCTCTGAAGGGGGAAAAGGTAACCGACATCGACGGCCTGGAGCTGGATCTGGACTATGAGAACAGAAACCGTTAAGGACATTCCAAGACGGGCTTCTCCCGAGTTTATGAGCTTAGTTATCTTAATCAGTGAGGTATGAACGGCCATGCAGGCGGATATAGAAGGAATACAGGAAACAACAGTAGAGCCAGACCTGTTTCCCCCGGGAGCCAGAGTCTCTTTTATCTATACAGAGGACAAAACCCTGCTGGAAAAATTGCAGGCTTGTTTTGATTCCCAGGGATATTATACTGCTACGGCTTCTGACCCTGTCCAGGGAGCGGCAAAGCTCAGGCTTAACAGTTACGATGTTGCTGTTCTGGATCACAGAAAAAACATTGATCCGCTTCTGGACGTAATTAATTGCTGGCCGGGTTTATCCAGAAGAGCCCTGAATATTATTATAATTGGTGAAAAAGCCCCCAGCCTCCACCAGAGGCAGGCCCTGGTACAGGGGGTTAATTTTTACCTGAACCTACAGGATCTGAAAAGCATGGAGGATTTGATACTGCAGTGCCTCAGGGGATACCAGATCTACTACCATCCCTGGCAAAAGGTTATGGAGGAAGTGCATGACAAATAACAGGACAGTGCTTCAAGCCAGGCTGAAAAACTGCCTGCTGACTATAGTTGAAATGGAGCCCATGCTGAGCAGGCTTTCCATTCACAAAGAACTGCTGCATGAATTCAAGCAGTTAAAAGAAATCTCCGGAAAGCTTTCCAGCCTGGAACTTTCTCACACTGAGGTGGAGCGCATCGAAAACGCCACCAGACTTTTTTTAAGTGAATTGGAAATACCCGGGGAATTTTTGCAGTTGGAGCAACGGGAGAACCTGCAATAATATTTATAAAGTATCTGTTTAGGCGCTTAGCACAAATTTCGGAACAACATGTTGGTCGTTAAAATCGGTTCGTGGTTCGTGGTTCGTGGTTCTTTGTTCCTGGTTACCTCTTGTTCCCAGGCTGGAGCCTGGGAACAAGAAAAGAAAGAAAAGAAAAAATCCCTGCCTGCATGTTTGTGGGGACAGGCAACCCCGGCACTTGTTTTTTTATTGAACAAGAAACAGATTAGAAAAATAAGTGCCGGGAGAGCCAGTCCCCGTGACACATGAAAAGCGCTAAACAGATACTTTATGCAAAGTTTCTGTTTCCTGGTCATTTTTTACCTGAAAAGTAACTTCTCAAAAACTCCGGGCAGTATTCCTGGATACCGGCTTTCGCCGGTATGACATCACAATGCAAAGACCTGTTTTTATTCGTTATTCCGGCGAAAGCCGGAATCCAGATGTTTTCTTGGTGTAAGATCGCCCGGAGTTATTGAGAAGTTACCCTGAAAAAGGGTTTTAATAATGCTTGTTAGATTCCTTGTAGTAATTTTGCTCGGGGCCAACTTTGTCCTTGCCTACCAGCTTTACCAGGGTCCCGGAAGTGTTCCTGTCTACCTGGAAAACAAGGAATCATTTCAAGAACTTAAGATGAAAAATAAGGACCTTATCGAGGAAAACAAAAGACTCAGCAGCGAGATTAAACACCTGCGGGACGGGGATGACTTTATAAAAGAGGCTGTGCGAAGAGAAATGGGCTATGTACGTGAAAACGAGATACTCTATTTCTTTTCAGAATAGTATCGGCTCAGCCCTTATACTCAAGACGGGAGCAGGCATGTCCAGTTGGGAAACAATGCATACAACTTTTTTTACTTAATGACTCAGATGAGGAATGTTTCTGTCCGCTTATTTCTCCAGGCAAACATAGTTCACTAATGAGTCGTTTTGAGCACAAATGATGCTCAAGTGGTTCCCGGAGTGCCTGTCCCCTGCTTTCCTTAAAAGCGCTAAACAGATACTCTAAAGGTAAAAAATACTGAACAGATACAATTATCGTTTCATGGTAATTACTTTGAAATTGACTTTTTCAGTGATATAACAAACGGGGCAAAACATGAGCCAAGACAGAATAATCTTCTATGAACAGGTATTGGAGCTTGAGCCTGCTTCCAAGCTTTTTTTTACTCTGGCCAGGCTGTATTATGAACATGATGAGCATGAAAAGGCCAGGACTGTTCTTGAATCCGGCCTGGAAAAGCATCCAGAGCATGTTCAGGCAAGACTCCTTCTTGCCGAAGTCATGGAAAGCACAGGAGATATTGGAGCTGCCCGCCTGATCTACAGAGATGTTTTCAATTCCCTGTTAAATTACCCGGAATTCTGGTCCGGCCTGGCTGCCGGCTTCCAGGATGAAGGCAATGAAGGTCCTGCACTGGCTGCAAATTTCCTGTCCCACTGGATACAGGACCCCTCCCTGAGCTGGGTCACGGTCATGCAGACAGGCATTCAATCCCTTCCAACATCAGCACCATCACCATCACCATCCGTTCCGGCTGAACCTGATGAATCCGTAAATTCAGCTGAAAATACCCATGCACTAAAGGAAGATACTATAGTTGAAGCAGAGCAGGACTTTACCCAGGCATCACTTGTTCAGGAGGATGAAGTAGATCTCAGCGGGATCGAAACAGCTGGGGAAACACCTCAGCAACAGGATGATTCTGTTCAACCTGACCTGGAGCCCGGACCCACTGAAGAACCTGAGCGGCAGCCTTCAGAAGCCGGAGGAGAAATGGAGGAGCTAACACCGCTGCAGGATAATAACGGGGACTTAGTATCGGCTCCGGATGAACAGCCACCGCTGCAGCAGCATGATGAAGCAGTCCGGCTTGAACAGGAGGAAGAGTTCCCAGACAAACAGGACCGGCATCAGTCTGAATCCGTGGAAATGGATCAGGGCGGGGATGAGGTGCAGGATCGCCCGGATGCAGAAACAGACAGTGCTTCGCCTGAGGAGGAATATGATGAACCTGAAGAAGTGGACGACATAAGCTTTGAGGAAGACCAGCGCACCCGTTCAATGGCTGATTTGCTGGCTGCCCAGGAAGAGTACCTCAAGGCCCTGGACATATACAGGGAGTTGTGGATCAGGAGCTTGCCGGGGCCTGAGCGCCGGGAACTGGAAGAGATCATCTCAGTAATCAGCAGGACAGCCGGTCTGGAAGAGCATTCTGAAAAAACTCAAGGGGAGGAAACTGCTCCTATAGGAGTCTCAGCAGTTGAAGTAGAAGAGACTACCCAGGAAGAACCCGACCGGAATGTCAATATCCTGGGTGCTGAAGATGACAAAGTTGCGGCACCCGACATACAGGATACAGATAAGGAGGCAGGGGTAGAAGAGCATTCGAAGTTACGGGAAGACTCCGAATACGGCAGCGCAAGTCCGGAGCACAAAGATGACCTGGACAAAAAAGCAGCCATTAGATTTCTTTCCCGCCTGGCTGACCGACTGGAAAGCAAAACCAGTCCTTAAGGTATCTGTTTAGGGATTAGAAAAATACTGATATACCGCCATTGTGATACTTTGCCCGCAACAATAAAGAGAAGAGTTTTTTGACAGGATTAACCACGCCAAAGACGCGTGGCAGGCATAGATTAAGAGATGGATTAAGATAAAAGCTTTTTTTCCCGCCCGGCAGGCGGGCTAAAAGGTCTTCAATCCTGTTAATCCTGTCTAAATGAAAGCAGGGGACAGGCACTCATGGACCCACTTGAGCATCATTTTGTGCTCAAAACGCCTCATTTTTTGGGACAAGTGGGTCCCGGAAGAGCCAGTACCCATGCCACATGCAAAGCGCTAGGCAGATACGCCTGAAGTAAGGTTTTATCCTTGATATTTAAGCCTGTTCAGTTCACTGTCTGTTTCCTGAATCTCTTTTTCCAGATTCTCCTTTTCCTGCTCCAGGCCTGTTATTTTCTCTTTTGTCCTGGCCTCCCTCAATAGGATCTTATGTTCCCTGGAGCGGATCTCTGCATGCATCTGGATATACTTGTAGCCTAGAAACCAGGTACTGAATACCAACAGCAGCAACGCCCAAAGTATAAACTTCATCATTTTTGCTGAACCTTTTTTTTCGCTTTGCTCAATTCTTCGGGTTGGATAAAGCCCAGCAGAACCACGGCATCTTCCACTGAAAGTCCTGATTTATCAGCCTTTTCAATATAATGCCTGGCCTTTTCAATCTGTTTTTTATCTATAAGGCCCATTTTATATAACACTGAAACAGCGTCAGTGACTTTTTCATCTGCCTCTTCCTGCTGGTCCTCTCCGTTTTCCCCGGACTGGTGCATCATAGCCCGGGTCTTTTTCAGGTCCTGCAGTTCTGCTTTCAACTTGCTATTTTTCAGCTTGAAGTCACCGACCTCTTTGCTCAGCTGGTCATAATGCTGTTCAACTTCGGCCAGGCGCTGCTCCAACTGTTTAATGTTGTTTTTTTTCCACTCTATCATCCGGGCATAAATCAGGGCGGCACCCACAACGAACACCAGGAATATCATCATGTAAACCAGAAGAACCCATGCTTCCATATATAATCAGCCTTTTCCATAATAACGCTTGAACAGCGCCCTGTTATACGTTTATTGCACCTGTTTATAGTAAATCCGACTGGGATTCGGGGCTTACTCCCCGTGTATCTGTTTAGCGCTTTTAAGGAAAGCAGGGGACAGGCACTCCGGGACCCACTTGAGCATCATTTTGTGCTTAAAACATCTCATTTTTTGGGACAAGTGGGTCCCGGAAGAGCCTGTCCCCATGCCACATGCAAAGCGCTAAACAGATACCTCCCCGTTTTTTTTTGGTATTGCGTCCTGTTGCATATTTCTTTATAAAAAAAAGGAAAAAACATCAATTCCAGGAAACATCCCGACGTATCTTGTTTAGCGCTTTTGAAGGAAAGCAGGGGACAGGCACTCCTGGACCCCTTGCGCCTGACGGCAGCCGGGTGTATCTTATTTTTTGCACATCAGCTGTCACTCATACTGGACATCAGAATAAACATGCAAGACCCTTAACACTAACGCGGACTTTGCCCGCAACCCAACAACATATTCTCACGCAAAGGCGCCCCAGTTAAATGGCTCCGCCCTCACTTCGTGAATTTAACAGGGCTGGCAAAGGTCGCCGAGGAAGACAGGATATTTTTTTTCATCTGTCACTCGTTTCGCCTGACAAATGAAAAGGCAATATTTTTAAATATTAAATATTTTTTAACCCTTGACATGCTGCAGGGCTTGCTACTCCGCCTGCGGCTTGTAAGATCCTTGCCTGCGGGTTGAAGTACAGGAGAACCTGTCTCAGGCGTTTATGAAAAAGTTGCAATGCAGTGTTATTAGTAACCATTCAGGGGTGCAGAGACCGGCCCGGGGACAGCCCCGCGACACTTTTCCTGCACAAATACAAATTGTACACACGCAAAATTTTGTGAAGCTGCACAATAATTACTGAGCTGTGGACAGTCCCAAGGCCTGGTGCCATTAGTCATCACCTGGGACCCCCTGAATGGTTACTGTTAATAATTATTTTTGGAGGAAGAATGAACCAGTTTATCTTTCCGGTGTTTCTGCTTCTTGTTCTTACACTTTCCAGCACAGGCTGTGCCAGGTTTATGGAACTCAGAGACAGGTACTGGCCCAGCGGGCCCTCTGAGTACGAAATGGAAATGCCCCGCAAGGATATAGACAGGATCGAAAAAAGGCTGGCCGAGAATATTTACCCCATGGACACACAGCTGTCCTCGCTATTGCGCCGCCTCTCGGTACGAGACGACTACCCTTCCCTGCAATGGAAAGAAAACCTTGCGCAGAGCTTTACCTGGCTAAACGGCATCACTGTTTTAGATGCCAGTGAGAATATACTTTCCAGGTATCCTGAAGAAGGCATCAAACAGCTTGACTTTGCTCCACTCTTCCCTCGGGCTCTGGATCTGCCCCTTGGGCGGACCATGCTGGAATTGGAAGACACCCCTCTGGGGCCTGAAATTATTCTTGCAAGCGCAGTTTACCAGGACTTTAGAATTGACGGTTTAATAGCGGTGCACTTCGACCCCAGAAGTTTTATTGCGGACAGCAATGACCCGGATGACATCATAATGATATGCAAGGACAGGGTGGTCTGGCCCGGACAGTATCAGGACCTGCAGGAAAAACTCGAGAATGTCCATTGGAGCGAACTCACCAGAAAAAAGATCAGAGGCAGGGTAAAGCTGGACAATAGAGATTTTTTCTGGTTTGCCCGTGCAGTAGGCCAGGATTGGATAATATATCTGCTTAAAGTGCATTAGGCGCTACAGCGAAACTTATATATTGACCTCCGGGGACTGGCTCTTTTGCCGCCTGTTATTTTGTTCAATTGCAAGTTATCAAACGGCAA
>PWSL01000326.1 GCA_003563255.1 Desulfonatronospira sp.
CTACCAGAGGTTCCGGAGCACCTTTAATTTCGTTGCCAATGAAAACCTGAGGGCTGTTGTTCAGATGCAGTTCGGTGGTGCAGGCGGCGATGCTCTTTGGGGCGATAGAAATCAAGTAGACCAGTTTACTCGCAGGGGTCACGCCAGCGGAAACTTTGGTGACGTAAATTTCAGACAGTCCTATCTGGAGTTCATGGTCCCCAACACTCAGGCCACGGTTAAAGCCGGCTGGCAGTGGTGGGCTCTTCCCAGCACACTGGGCTCCCATATCTTTGACTTTCGTGTCCCGGCTGTTGTGGTAAACACCCCCATTACCGACATGGTCGGACTGACAGTTGGATATGCCAGAAGCGATGACACAGCACTTGAAAAAGATTCATTTGACCATTTTCTGGCCATTGTCCCTGTAACCATGGACGGCTTTGAGATCAATCCATTTGTATGGTACGCCAACCAAGGGTCAAATGCCCCGGGTAATGAAACTTCCCGCAACTTCTTCTGGGGCGGTATCAATGCTACTGTAGATATGTTTGACCCCGTCGTGATCCACGGTGACTTCAACTTCGGCCAGGCTGGAAAACAAGTCAGTGGAACAAGGATAGGCGAACAGCGCGGATGGATAACAGCTCTGGCTGTTGAATACAAAATGGACATGCTAACCCCCATGGTTTTCGGTCTCTATGAAAGCGGTGAGGACAGAAGAAGCGCCACTGATGAAAGAAGAGGCAGAGTCATGCCCAGAGTCGCAGGCGATCTGAACTTTACTTCTTTCGGCTTTGCAGGTTCCCAGTTTGGCGGTACATCCTGGTACCAGTTTGACGGAATGACTGGTGGTCCATCCCATACCGGCGGCGCATCCGGTAAATGGGCCGTGGGACTCAAGCTCCAGGACATCTCCTTTATGGATGACCTCACCCATGAGTTCCAGCTGGTCTATTACGAAGGCACCAACAGGGCTGTTGAGAACAATGCCCAGCTGTTCACCAGAGATGACAGAGCCTGGGAGGTCAACTTTAATTCTTCCTACCAGGTATACGAAAACCTGGCTGCCATCCTTGAGCTTGGATACCTCGCTCCCAGCCTCAAAGATGCAGATGATAGAGGCCTAACTGACGATGATTCCTGGAAAGCCGCTGCAGGTTTCCGTTACCGCTTCTAATCCATTGGTTAGCAACACCTGACGCTTCAAAGGCCGGAGGGATTATCCTTCCGGCCTTTTTTATTGCCCTTGTATCGGGGATAGCCATTTCGGGTGTCCAGTCAGTCAGCCCCCCCTTGCATCGTAACCATCCCGAGTGTCCCCGGTAGTCCCTTGTTTTATCGCCATTCACCTTGCGTGGTGACAAATACAGAATTATGAACTCGAAGGGGACTGGCTCTTTTGCCGCCGAGAGCCATTTTTCGGTTTGAGGTCGGCAAAAGTGCCTGTCCCCGGTGGTCCCTTGTTTTATCGCTATTCACCTTGCGTGGTGACAAATACAGAATTATCAGCGTCCGTAAATACAGGATAAAAGAGGAGGAATTGTATGAGAAGCTTATGATACACTCTGCAATGTGAAAAACACCTTTGTACCCTTGCCCGGCTCACTTTCCAGCCGGATCTCTCCGCCATGTTTTTCCACAAACTCCTTACACAGAATAAGCCCGAATCCGGTCCCTTTTTCATCGTCTGTACCAAGCTGTCGTTTTGCTTTATCGACAGAGAAGACCGTTGACAGTATTTTTTCACTCATGCCGATGCCGTCATCCCTGATGCAGACTTCAACAAAAGGCTGTGCCACCCTGGCGGTGATGGAGATATTGCCGCCACGATGGGTAAACTTGACTGCATTGATAGTTACATTACGCAGGACCGTTTTGATCATGGGCTGGTCAGCCTGTACGGTAAAGTCCTCAGGGATGTCAGATTGAATTGTAATCTGCTTTTTACCAGCCATATCATGTGCTGTATGCAGGCTTGAATTGACAAGTTCGTAAAGGCTGCATTCTTCAGGGCTGAAATCCATACCTCCCTGACTTATGCGCGCCCATTGCATCAGATCATTTAAAAGCTCCAATATATTTTTCGAACTTTTATGCATTTCAGCCGATATGTTGCGGATGTCTTCCACAGGCAATGATTCTGCTTCCCTGGCAAGAATTTGCGATGTGCTGAATACACCGGCCATAGGTGATTTCAAATCATGGGCAATGATGGAGAAAAGCTTGTCTTTTTCAGCATTTGCTCTTTGGAGCTGTTCATTGGCGATCATGATTTTCTCCTCGGCCTGCTTTCGCCTGGTGATGTCAATTCCAATCTCAAGAACGAGTTCCGTTCCATCGCTGTCAATAAAAGGATAATCATGGACGGCATATGATCTGCCATCAGGAGCATGCAGCCATTCCCACTCCTGAGGCGTTTTCGTGTCAAAAACCTTGAAGGTTGGGCATAGTTCGCACGGTGCCGTACGTCCCCACATCACCTCGTAGCAGTGCTTCCCGCTCGGATCGCCGAACTGGTCCATAAAGAATTTATTGACGTATCGCACTGAATAATCAGGCGCCTGCAGATAGATAAATCCTGGGAATGTCTCCAGCAGCATGAAAAACCTTTCTCGTTCGTGCTTAAGAGCCTTTTCGACTATCTTCTTGTCGGTGATGTCCACAAGACTGACCAGAACCATCCCAGGCTTCGCATTTTTCGGAAAAAAAGACATGGTCAACAATACATGGATCAATTCCTTGTCCACGTTGCGCAAGCACATTTCCGTCCTGTAGGTGTGACTGCCTTCAGCCAGAGCGACTAATTCACCAATAAAGCCCGGCAGAGTGTCAGGAGTTGCAAAGACTGTCTGCAGCGAATGCATGAATTCATCTTTGTCCCGTCCGCGAAACATGCGCACCGTTTCTTCGTTTACATCCAGTATCTTCACTGCGCGGAGTGCTTCTTCGACTACTTCAGGATGTTGATCAAAATAGGCAGGGTAGTCTTGAACACCCTGGTCCTGGAGCCGTTGAAGGATCGTGAGCACGCCGCTCCAGTCCTCCTCCCATATTGACACGGGGGCTTCATTCCAGATGCCCTGATAACGCGCCTTTTGATCAGCGAGTTCGGCCTCAGCCCGCTTAATGTCGGTGATATCGCGGGCCAGCACGTAATTGTACTGAATACCGCCGAACTGCTGATTATGAACTACCACTTCCACTGGCAGCATTCTCCCGTCTTTTGTCTGGTGGGTCGTTTCCATCTTCATCACCTTGCATCTTTTCATCTCTTCCCAGTGATGCGGCCAGGTTTCGGATGAACAATGGGGATCAATATCCGCTACACCCATATTCAGCAGTTCATCGCGGGAATAACCCAGATTACGGCATGCTGCTTCATTGACATCCCAGAAATCACCGGCTTCATCCACCCAGAAAACTGAATCAGTAATCATGTCCAGAGAGTGCCTCACTCTTTCCATCGCGGCCTGTGCCTGTCTACGTCTGGAAATGTCGCGAACAATGGCGAAAAAGTGCGGTCTGTTACGGAAATGCAAAACACCGCCTTTTACTTCGCTGCTGAATGTTGAACCATCTTTGCGGATATCCAGCGATTCGGTAAAGAAAGTCCCGCCTCTTGCAGCAGTCTTGAGGAATTCTCCGAAAAGATGCTGAAAATCCGGATGCACGAGGTCCCTTCCTGAGAGGCCGATCATTTCTTCGTGCATATATCCGTACAGTTCACAGGCCGCCTGATTGATATCCCTGATGACCCCCTCCATGTCGAGGATAAGCATGGGATCCTTGGATGCATCGAATATTCCACGGTACTGGTCTTCTAATTCTTTGCCCTCAGTAATTTCAGTGCAGAATCCCTGACAGGCGACCATCAGCCCGTCTTTGTCCCTGACGGCCCGGACATTGCTGGATATCGAGATAATCGTCCCGTCTTTGCGACGCAACCGGCACTTATGGTTGGTCAGCCAACCCTGTTTCTCCAGGAGGCGAATGAATGACTCCCGGTCCCTGGGGTCGGCGTAAACCTGCAAGGCAATATCCGTGACGGAACTTATCAGTTCATCCGGTGTATCGTAACCAAGCATGCGGGCCATGGCAGGATTGGCTGACAGAGGTCCACCCGCGGGTGTTGAAGTGAAGACGCCTATGGGGGCGTTTTTGAGGGCTTCATGGCAGTCCTGGTCATCGCCCAGGACAAAAAGCCCGTTGTATTTGGAGGAATGCCGGCTGTCGATCATGTTTTCCTCCTCGAATGGGACTGGCTCATTTGCCGCCGAGAGCCCGGCCATTTTACGGTTTGAGTTCGGCAAAAGTGCCTGTCCCCGGTGGCCGAGGCAATAATATACACAAAGTGTCGCTGTTGTGACTGGACAGTAATGCAAATTATTGCAAATGCCGGTCCATTGTGTTGACCAGTTTGCAGTAATTTACTTATGAAAGCCTGCCTGACCCGCCTTTCCTGAATTACTGGGACACCTTATTGCTGAATTATTGTAATCATTCAGGGTATGCCGGTATATGCCCCCTGAATGGTTACCATAGAGAGAATGTGAAAATTATTGAACCCTGTTCTTAAGCGGAAAAAAGTTTCGGTGAACAAGCAATGTTTTTTGTAATTAATATTACATATATGTAATTAAATGTAATTTTAATTACAGTATTGTGTCACCAGGTCGGTATCCGGTAACTTCTCAAATACTCCGGGCAGTATTCCTGGATACCGGCTTCCGCCGTTATGACATCACAATGCAACGACCTGTTTTTATTCGTCATTCCGGCGAAAGCCGGAATCCAGGTATTTTCTTGGTGTAAGATCGCCCGGAGTTATTGAGAAGTTACGGTATCCGCCCCTAAAATGGCTGCATGGGAAATTATCACTACAGCGACACTTTGTCGTTAATTATAGCCTCGGCCACCGGAAACAGGCACACCGCACATGTTTTTAATGAAGACTTACAGATAATTATAATATGTACGGGGAGGCGGTCTCTTCCAGCACAAATAAAGAGTCCCTGTAGTGCCAAAGTGAACTCTGCCCCCAACCCAGGATAATAGAAGTGCTCGTATCCCACAATTGGGACAGTCTCCGCACTTATTTTTCTGATGAACAAGTTACAGCCATTAGGCGCTTAGTACAAATTTCAAACCAACATGTTGGTCGTTAAAATCGGTTCCTGGTTCCTGGTTCTTCGTTCCTGGTTACCTCTCGTTTTCAGGCTCCAGCCTGTGAACAAGAAAGAAATA
>PWSL01000388.1 GCA_003563255.1 Desulfonatronospira sp.
CGCTCCCACGCTCTGCGTGGGAGCGTATCTGGACCGCTCTGCGGTCATTGGTGGACGCGGAGCGTCCGGTAGATGTTCCCACGCAGAGCGTGGGAACAATAAAGGAATGATGCCCCGGAGGGGCCTCTTTTTCCGTGCAAGGTCGCGGAAAAAGGCGTTTAGCACAAATTTCGGAACAACATGTTGGTCGTTAAAAACGGTTCCTGGTTCTTCGTTCCTGGTTACTTCTTGTTCCCAGGCTGGAGCCTGGGAACAAGAAAAGAAAAGAAAAAGAAAAGAAAAAGAAAAGAAAAGAAAAGAAAAAAATCTCTGCTTGCATGTTTATGGGGACAGGCAACCCGGCACTTATTTTTTTATTGAACAGGCAACAGATTAGAAAAATAAGTGCCGGGAGAGCCAGTCCCCGTGCTCAACGCGTCCTGTGCATCATTGTAAGTAAAGCCGGGCAGAGGCACCCCAGTGGCACATGCAAAGAGCTTAACTTCACAGATACTCAACTGGTTATTTTCGCCATAAGCTTTTTAGCACTCTGGTATTCAGGATTCACTTCCAGGGCTTTTTTAAGATACTTGAGAGCATCGTCCGGTTTTTGAAGGGCCAGATAGACTTTGGCAATGTTAAAAGGTATACTGGAGTATTGAGAAAGTAATTCCGGGGTGACCTCCATGGCCTTCTGAAAATTTTCCAGTGCCCTGTAGTACTCTTTGCCCTGGGCATATGCCATGCCCACGTTATAATACAGGCCCCCATCCATGGGCGCAATCTTAAGAGCCTGTTTGTAGTACCCGATGGACTCCTGCCATTTTCCCTGCTGCCTCAGACTAATGCCGATTTCGTTGAACATCCAGATATCATCTCTGGAAAGTGATGCCCCCTTATGCTCTAAGGCCTTGGCCACATACTGCGAGCTCAGGTCAGGACGTTCCTCCCGGATTTTTTTTGCAATCTGCATGTAGGTAGCACTGATTATATCCCTGGCCTGCTTTTGAACCTGCTTTACGGCCTGGTTGAAATGCACTTTGGCCTGGTCCTCGTTGTCCATGCGCAAATATGTGTCACCCAGTTCAATCTTTCGCTCATGATTCAGGGGCGAGAGCTTGTCCATCTTTTTAAGGTATTCCAGCTTCTTTTCCAGATTATTAATGTCTGAATACAATTCAGCAAGCTTTTTCAGTGGTTCCAGGTACATCTTGCTTGTGCCGGCAGCCTTTAAATAAAATTTTTCAGCTAAATCAAATTGATTTCTTTTTTTTGCAATATCTCCTTTCAGGATGTAAGCTATGGCGCTGTCCGGCTTTTGCGTCAAGATTTCCTGCGCCACTTTTTCTGCCTGGTCCAGGTGGTTATCCACAAGCATGGACTTGGCTTCATCTACTTTTTTTATCAGTTCATTGTTGGGATTTATAGTCAGGGCGATTTTTTGAAGCAGGGAATTCACCGATACAGGTTTGACAATGACATTGTCAGCTCCCATTTCATACATCTGGATAATATTGCTGCGCTCGGTTTCAGATGTCATGACAACAATTTTGCACTTGTATCCCAGTGTGTTTTTAAGGTTTTTGATATGCAATATGTTGCTGACGCCGTCGATGGAAGCTTCAACCAGAAAAACCACCTGGTTGAAGCGGGCAAGGAGGGACTTTGTATCAGAGGCGGCTTTTTCAAGACTCTGTTTGTGGTAAAAAGAGCCGGGATCTTTGCCCATTGCCTTGTACATTGCCTTTATTGCCTTTATGAGCAGGCTGTCCTGAGTTATGGCAATTATACAGCCTTTTCCCTCATTGAGAAAAAACTTGACAATTTTTTCATAAATAGTGAGTTTTTTTTTACTGTCTTCCATTTTGAGAATGCCTGTAAAACTACATCAAGACCTGTACTTTAGAGCAGGGGGACCAGGTCGATACTTGAGTAGACATCTGATTTGTAACCATTCAGGGGGTGCCGGAACCGGCCAGCAATCAATACCGAGGACCCCCTGAATGGTTACTCTGATTTTGATAAAAATATGACCGAATAAATCCGTTTGTATCTGTTTAGCGGTAACCATTCAGGGGGGTGCCAGGAACTACAACTGAGTACCCCCTGAATGTTTACGTTAAGCGCGGGGGTTCAGCGCCTGGCACTGGGACTGTCCCCTGGGAAATATCCTGTAGTATTAGCACTACAGCGACATTTTATTTAAGCTGGAAGGGGACTGGCTCTTTTGCCGCCGGATAGTCCGGCCGTTTTACGGTTTTGAGGTCGGCAAAAGTGCCTGTCCCCGGTGGCCCTACAGCGAAACTTATAAAATATAATATTGCACCTCAATTGGGGACAGGCACCCCCGCACTATTTTATATTATAAATGATCTTGGTATTATTGGAAAAAATAAGTGCGGGGAGAGCCAGTCCCCATGCCACATGCAAACGGCTAAACTGCTACCAGATTAATAATACCGGAGCGGTTTGTCAAACCGGCTATAAGCCATGAATACTATTACTAAGGCGGGCTGTGCCAGCAACCCAATAAAGAAAAGAGCTTTTTTGACAGGATTAACCCCAGTTAAACATCCCAAAAAGGACCCCGGTTTAATGGGGCAGGCCCAGTTAAACCCTGCTTCGCAGGAAATCCTTCGGATTTGTTTAACCGGGCAGGCAGGATTAAGAGATTTATGAAGAGAAAATCATTTTTGTCCTGTTTACACCCACACATGGATACCCCCATACCCCCATACTTTCTTCCATGGGAGGGGAGTTTACGCCGTGCCCGTGATCCTATCTAGAGGGGCAGGATGTCAAGAAAGTTACCAACATGTTGGTTTGAAATATGTGCTAAGCGCCAAAAAAATGTATCCAGGATAAATATATGCCAGCAAAACAAGGAGATTTTGATAAAAAAATGCAGAGGCTGCAAAAAATTGTGCAGGAACTGGAAAAAAAGGAGTTGCCCCTGGAAAAGGGAGTACAGTTGTTCAAGGAGGGCATGGAAATCACCCGATCCTGCCGGGAACAGCTGGAAAAGGCCCGGCATGAAATCAATATGTTAACTGAAAACCCGGAGGATTCAAAGAGAAACGATGAGTGATACTTTCAAATCTGAACTTGCTTTACGGGCAGGGCAGGTTGATGATTACCTCAAGTCCTGCCTGAACCTGGATAAAACCCCCCCGGAGCTGAAAGAGGCCATGAACTACAGCCTCATGGCGGGTGGCAAAAGAATCAGGCCTATCCTCTGCCTTGTATGGGGTGAGATGCTGGGGGTATCCTCAAAAAATATTATGCCTTTTGCCGCCGGCCTGGAAATGATTCATACCTACTCACTGGTGCATGACGATCTGCCGGCCATGGACAACGACGACCTGAGGCGGGGCAAGCCCACCAGCCACAAGAAATTTGGTGAAGCCATGGCTATACTGGCAGGAGACGCTTTATTGACCCATGCCTTTACCATGATGTTTAACACCGGTCTGCCGGCGCAAAATGTCCTGAATGCCTGCCGTACAGTGGCCGATGCATCAGGTCCGGAAGGCATGGTAGGGGGACAATGCCTTGATATGGATGCCACAGGCAGGGACAGCATGATCCTGGAAGACCTTCAAGGCATGCACGCCATGAAGACCGGGGCCCTGCTGAGGGCCTCATGCTGCAGTGGGGCCATACTTGCCGGCTCAGACCCTGAAGAGGGAAAGGATACTTTAAATGCCTGGGAATTCGGCGGCAATATCGGACTGGCTTTTCAGATTGTAGATGATATCCTGGATGTTATCGGAGATGAAAAGTCCCTGGGCAAACCCGTAGGCAGCGACCAGTCTGTCAACAAATCCACTTACCCAAGGTTTCTGGGGCTTGAAAAAAGCCGAAAACTGGCTCAGGAAGCCTCCAATGCAGCAAAGGCCAGCCTGGGGGATTACCATGGTTCAGGAAAGGATTTTCTGAACAAGCTGGCCCAGTACATAGTGGACAGGGCGACCTGAAATTCTGGACCGGCTCAGATGCACGATTTTTCGCCTGAACTGCCCCTGGAGATCATTAAAAGGCTCAGAAAACGTTATCCGGTCCCGAAAACCGCCCTTAACTGGAAAAATCCCTGGGAGCTTCTGGTAGCTACAATCTTATCCGCCCAGTGCACCGACCTGCAGGTCAACAAAATCACCCCGACACTTTTCTCCAGGTGGCCGGATGCGGAGTCCGTTTCCAGGGCCGACCTGGAAGAATTGCAGGAGATAATCAGGCCTGCTGGTTTTTTTCGGACCAAGTCAAGAAGTATCATACAGTCTGCCGGCATCATTACTGACAAGTTTCAGGGCCGGGTACCGGCGGAAATGGATGAGCTTTTGAGTCTGCCGGGGGTTGCCCGTAAAACCGCAAATATTGTCCTTTACGGGGCATACGGCATCAATGCCGGGGTGGCGGTGGACACCCACGTAAAAAGGGTTAGCCGCCGCCTGGGATTGACCGGTTCAAAAAATCCTCAGATAATCGAGAAGGAGCTCATGCTCTTTTTTTCCAGGCAGGACTGGGGAGACCTGAATCATATGCTGGTATTTCTGGGCCGCGAGGTATGCCGGGCCCGAAAACCCCTGTGCATAGAATGTCCCCTGTCGGATATCTGTCCTCAACTGATTTAGACGGAGCCTTATGCATGAACGATATCGGCAGATTCACCCTGGAACATACAGACGGTTCAGCCAGATCCGGCATACTGAACACGAGGCATGGTCCGGTCAAGACCCCGGCGTTTATGCCTGTGGGCACCCAGGGCAGTGTCAAGAGCCTGTGCCCCGTGGATCTGCAGAATATCGGAGCCGGCATCATCCTTGGAAATACGTACCACCTGTACCTGCGTCCCGGGGACGAACTCCTGGCGGAAGTGGGGGGACTGCACCGGTTCATGAACTGGCACCGCCCCATTCTGACCGATTCCGGAGGATTTCAGGTTTTCAGCCTGGCCGGTCTAAGAAAAATAACCCCTGAGGGAGTAGAGTTTAAATCGCACCTGGACGGCTCCAAGCATTTTTTTACTCCTGAAAAGGTTATTCGCATCCAGCAAAATATCGGTTCAGACATCATGATGGTCCTGGACGAGTGTGTTCCTTACGGAGCGGACCTGGAATACACCAGAAACTCCATGTACAGGACCACCATGTGGGCAGAAAGAAGCAGGGCGTATTATCCCATGGCAACTGGAAGTCAGATCATGTTCGGAATTGTCCAGGGAGGTTTTTTCAGGGAATTGCGTCGCGAAAGCGCCGCCAGGCTTACGGAAATCCCCATGGACGGCTTTGCCCTGGGCGGTCTGAGTGTAGGGGAAACAAAAAAGGAGATGCTGGAAACAGTTTATTTCGCTGCCCCGCTTCTTCCAAAAGACAAGCCCAGGTATCTAATGGGGGTAGGCACGCCTTTGGATATCCTGGAAGGGATAAACGCCGGTATAGACATGTTCGACTGTGTCCTGCCCACCAGAAACGCCCGCAACGGGACCCTTTTTGCATCCATGGGAAAAATCAACATCAAGCAGGCCGGATACATCCGGGATGAGTCTTCTCTGGATCCGGAGTGTGACTGCTATGCCTGCAAAAACTTTTCCAGGGCTTACCTGCGCCACCTGTACATGGCCAGGGAGATCCTGGCCTATCGACTGAATACCATTCATAATCTGCGCTTCTTTATCAGACTGATGCAACAGGCCAGGTCAGCCATCCATAAAAACAATTTTGCAGGGCTTTTGAAAAAAATACGGGACGTATATCAGGTGGAGTAGGGCTGAACTGCTGACGGGGATGTAAAAAACCAGCATAAAAAACGGCCACCGTAACCATTCAGGGGGTCCTCGGTAATGACTAATGGCCGGTATCTGCCCCCCTTGAATGGTTACCGGCCACCCATGCAGGGTATCAGGGTTCCTGATCTGCGCCGTGCATCTCCAGTCGGGGCTGTCTGGCCATCATGTCCCAGCATGATCCTTCCCAGCCGGTGATTATGCCCTTGTCGCTGCAACTGGGGCATCGCCAGTAGATCTGGCCATTACTGAGGTAATCCACGTAAATAATCTCCAGTCGTCCCCGACAGGGGTACCTGTGGGGCCTCCTGCGACAGAATATATCACTGAAAACCGGTCCGAAAGTGGCGTCTCTGGTAGCCACCCATACAATCCTGCCGAAATAACCGGCCATAATGGAGGAAGATCTGGACATGCAAGGGTCCTGGAATCCTTTTTCATCCAGGTACTCCTGCATGTTCACCTTCCAGCAGAACCTCATTTCATCCGCGTCAAAAACAGGGTGTATAGCGTCACGGGAAAGCTTGAGTAGAGTTAAAACCATTCTGTGTCGTATTTTTAGTTTGCGTTGCCTTGTTTTTTTGAGCTGTGGTTACAGCTCCGTGCCTGTAAAAAAATAACCTTACCCAATATGGCAAAAAATGCAAGCTCCCAGATTGTGTATCTGTTCAGAGTTTTGCATGTGGCACTGGGACCGGATCTTCCGGGACCTCTCCGGGCTGTATGCTCTCCCCTCCGGCCTGGAAGACCTAAGGGCTGGAAGCTGAGCAGGAAGTCGACCTGTAGGCACTGGTCTTATGAGCCTTAGGCAGGGCAGGGCAGGAAGCCACAAGGCATGCAAAGCACTGAACAGATACTGTGCTGATTTGAAAAAATCAAATCATTACAAAGAGTTGTAGTGTCAAACATATCAGTGATTTTTGAACTACTGCCAGTCATACCTCATGCCATGCGCCTCGCGTGGCAGGAATTATTGCACATAGCAAGTTGACATCAAAAAACATTTACAAAATTGTAATAAAAAGTTTCACTTTTACCATTGAGTAATTTATACTGCTTTGGTAGAGATTCTGGTTAACGGGCCGAATGCGTGCTTCAAAGTTGCGGAAAAATTATTTCCTGCCTTCAGATTCAAGCTTATGGGCCTGATATTTGAACTATTCGAATCAAGTATATATTAAGGAGGGTTATTTAGTGAAGACTTCCAAGTCAAATGATGTATTGGGGACCGTCAACCGTGGCAGTCCGGCGGAATCCGGGCTATGCACCCTTTGCAGGGCGGACTGCGCAGGCAAATGTGAAACCTGGCTTGCCAGCCTCAAAGGCCGGGCAGTACTGTATCCCCGTGATTACGGAAAAGTAACCGCCGGTGCGGACAATATTACTCACGTGGGCGTATCTTACAACTCCCTGCGCATCCAGGGCTATAATTTCGGCTCTCATGGTCTGCCTGAAGGAGCAAGTAATGACCCGGACAACTGCACCTTTCAGGATGTGGACGTAAAGACGGTTTTCGGCAGGCATAAAGAGGTCAGGGCCAGAATACCCATCATGACCGGAGCTCTGGGGTCGACCAAAATTGCTGAAACTTACTGGGATGCCTTTGCAGTGGGGTGTTCCCTGGTGGGAGTTCCCATTGTTATCGGCGAGAATGTGGTGGGAGTAGACCAGCAATCCAGGATGGTAAACGGGCGTATTGTCGCTGCTCCGGAACTCGACCGCCGCATTGCCACCTACATGCGCTACTTTGACGGTCACGGTGCTGTTCTGGTTCAGATGAATGTGGAAGACACCCGGAACAGAGTGGCTGAATATGTTGCTGAAAAATACGGCGGTGACAAGGTTTTCATCGAAATTAAGTGGGGCCAGGGGGCCAAGGATATCGGTGGTGAAATCGAGGTTTTCGATCTGGAACACGCCCTTTTTCTAAAAAAAAGAGGTTATGTAGTAGACCCTGATCCTGAACTACAAGCCGTGCATGAAGCCTTTAAAAAAGGTTCTATCAAGGCTTTTGCCAGACACAGCCGTCTGGGCTTCACCGATTATTCCCGTTACGAGGACGTGCGCAACAATTTCAAATCCACTGTAGACTATCTGCGCGGAATGGGCATCAAGGGAGTCACCCTCAAGACCGGTGCCTATGGTATGGAAAGTCTGGCCATGGCCATCAAGCTCGCCGGAGAAAACGATATAGATCTGCTGACCATTGACGGCGCCGGAGGAGGTACAGGAATGAGTCCCTGGCACATGATGCAGTCCTGGGGGGTTCCATCAATCCTTTTGCACTCCAAGGCATACGAATATGCCCGGATCCTGGATGAGAAGGGAGAGAAGGTCCCGGACATGTCGTTTGCCGGAGGATTTGCTCAGGAGGACCACATCTTTAAGGCCCTGGCCATTGGTGCTCCTTACAGCAAGGTGGTCTGCATGGGAAGAGCCCTGATGATTCCAGGTTTTCTCGGCAGCAATATCCAGGGAGTCCTGGAACCGGAGAAAAGCAAGATGCTGGGCGGAAACTGGGATAAGCTTCCCAGGACGGTTTCAGATTTTGGTTCTTCCCCGGAAGAGATTTTTTCAGGTTATTATGATGTCCAGGAAAAAGTGGGCAGAGACGAAATGACCAGTGTTCCATACGGAGCTGTCGCTTTCTGGACCATGGCCGACAAGCTCAAGGCCGGCCTGCAGCAGTTCATGGCTGGTGCCAGAAAGTTTTCTGTGCCGAGCCTGTCCAGGGATGATCTGGCTTCTGGAAACAGGGAAACCGAAAAAGAGACCGGTATAAAATTCATCACTGACGCAATGGACGAGCGGGCCAGGGAAATACTCAAAATGTAGCTGCTGCCTGTATGACTCAGATCTGGTTCTCTTTCTGAAAATACACAGCAGCGTACTGTTCCCGGACACTGGCGAAAAGCTGGATTGAAGCCTGATCAGGCAACATTGGCTGATCAATGACAAAGACTGTATCGGTCCATTTTGCCTGATCAGGCAGGATCTGGGTCAGCCTGTTGCCTGAATTTTCAAGAAAAGAGCGGTTGAGCAGGTTGTCATTTTTATCCGGGTAAAGAGCCATGTACAGAATATCAAACTCGATGAGGTCACTGAAAAAATGGGTTCCAAGGGATACGTCCGGAACAAAGTCCTGGCGCATGGCCACTATTTCCACCAGCACCGATACCGGGCTTATTTCTGCAAAACTTACAGGAACGCCCAGTGATGCAATACTTGTACCCCACCTTCCAGGCCCCAGGAGCATTTGATTAAAGCAGGAGACGCAGGTTCTTTCGTGAGTAATGAGTCCGATAAGCCTGGCCACAGCATGGCGCTCCCTTTCTGACAGGTAACCGTATTTTTCGGGGCTGACATAGATGATGCGGTCGATTTTATCTTGACGGCTCTGGCCGATAATGGGACCGGCGCTTTTAACAATCAGGTTTTCAGAAGAAATCAGAGCTGAATCTTTTTCCTGACCTCCAGCATACTTCATTTCCAGAGGTCTGCACTGGACGATATTGATTTTGTAGTCCTGTTCAGAATCGGTCTCATCACCTGCCTGCTCACTGAAAAAGTTGACGGTGAACTCGATATCCACTGTAGTGTCATAAGCCTTTTCCAGAATTTTCAGCATTGCCTGCATATCTTTGCAGAAATCTGTTTCAGACAACAGGGATTTAAAGTTCAGAATCCAGGGAAAGAAATTGTTGAGGTTCATTTGCCTGGCTTTACGCTCTAAAGACCTGTCCTTTTCGGCGAAATGACCCATGGGAAGCCCGGAACATGTCCGGGCCAGTGTTTTGAAATCCATGGAAGTCAGGGAGTTATTTTCCAGGTCCAGGACATCAACCTGCCGCTGGGTGTAGAGATGTCCTTCCAGGTCGGCCAGAGGCTGCATCATAGGTTCGTTCAGGGCAATCACCCTGGTATAGTCGTCATCCGAGCGATTTACGGCTCTGGTGCCCAGCCCGAAAACCAGCCTGAGCATGCCTGATTCAGGATCCACCCGTCTGTTCCAGGCGTACGGGTTAAAAGAAAATCCAACTCCAGCAGCCTGGGGAAAAAAGAATCTGCCGTGGTTGATCCCGCTGACCCTCTGTACCAGTAGAGCCATCTGTTCATCTTTGTCCAAAAGCCCCCTCTGCTTGCGGTAAATCAAGGCCTTGTCGCTGATGGAGCTGGCGTATATTTCTTTGACAGCTTCGATAAAAGTCGCCAGTCGCTGACCTCTGCTGCCCTGGTTGGGGCAGAATATGCTTTTGTATTTTCCAGCAAATACATTTCCGAAGTTGTCTTCCATGAGTGAACTGGACCGGACGATGAAAGGCCACTGACCGAAATAGTCCAGCAGGTCTACAAATTGTTTGATAATATCGTGCGGGAACGATCCATTGAGAATCTGAGATCTGGCCCTTTCAATATCCTTGAGAAAAAGCTCTGGATCTCTCTGCTGTTGCCTTATCCACCATACACCATTCTGGACCAGAAAAGTGTAAAAAACATCAGAGCCTATATAAAATGAATCGTGAGCTTCAAGCCTGTATTCCCATTTTTCTGGATCTGTTCTGCACATAATGGCCCTGGCCAGCAAAAAGCCGCAGCTTTTACCGCCCATGAGCCCGCTGCCGATCATTCTGCGTTTCATGAACAGGACTTCATTAAGAGAAAGGTATTTATAAGCCAGGTCAAGTATGCGCTGGTCCCTGGAAAAAATCATTTTCAAAAGTTTCTTCATCCAGGAACTCTGTTCATGCTCACTGCAAAGACCGTTTTCAAAGGCTTTTTGAACCTCTTCACCTTCAATAAATGTACTGTTCCAGTAGCCATGTTTGTGTATTCCGGAATCCATACGGGACCATGTTTTGTGAGAAAGAACTTTACTGATTTTTTCACTTGTATTTACAGCAACGAACTTTCTTCCCTGCCATTGATGCAGTGCATTCATGGTGGATGAGTATCTGCCGTCTACTTTTAAAGGGTGAATATATAGTTCATTATTGTGTTGATATACATCAATCAACAACTGAGTCACATTGAGAATAGGACTTGTAGCGTGGGCAGAGTGTTTGTTTCGTAGAAGAGCGAAGTACGCTATTGTCTGCATGCTTCCAAGATATGGACATATAAGCATAAAGAAATTGCCCAGCATGCGGTCTGAGCTCCAGTCAGAAGAAAGTTCGCTCAGGCAGTCGAAAAGATAGCAGCATCCTTTTCCATGTTTATGAATAATGGAATGGATTTCAAAAATGAAGTTCTCAAAACTGTGCAGCGGATTTAAACGGTAAGTTGCGGTGGTCTTTTCATCTTTCAAAAGAGGTCTGTGTCTGGCAAAACGTATGTAGATAAGAGGAATACCATTAAAATGGCAATAGTCACTGTAAGGCAGGACAAAGGGAAGATAATCCTCAATAGAATCGATCTGCCAGACCACATTATCGCCGGTGCGCAGGCCGTTGAGGGCGTCATCCAGGCCAGGGACCCCGGTGCTGAAATTATAATCGATCATAAGCTGCATCCAAAATAGGGGAGTATTACCAGTTTGTTATTTTACTATCACTACAGCGAGACTTTGTGTTAATTATTGCCTCAGCCACCGGGGACAGGCACTTTTGCCGAACTCAAAACCGTAAAATGGCTGTAACCATTCAGGGGGTCCTCGGTGTTGATTACTGGCACCAGGCCTGGGGACTGTCCCGCACTTATTTTTCTAACGCTCACATCTGTAAATTGTTCATCAGAAAAAAATAAGTGCGGGGTAATGCTCTTGAAAAAAGTTGATTGTTTTGTCGTTTCCAGCTAAAAAGCCGGTGTTTTTATCACTACAGCGAAACTTACTTATTGACCTCCGTGGACTGTCCCCAATTGTGACAGGCGGTAAACTTTTAGAAGTTTCGCTGGTAGTGTTATCCATCGCTTCAGGGAGTTAAGGTAAGTAGCAGAATAAACAGTAACAGTCCACAGAAAAAGATCAACGAGGAAGATCAATGACAGCAAAGGAGCATATTCATGGTGTGTTTGAACAGGTGATCCAGCGCAACCCTGGTGAGGTGGAATTTCATCAGGCTGTCAAGGAAGTTCTGGAATCACTGGAACCGGTTATAAACACCAGGCCCGAGTATGTAGAGGCCAATATACTGGGCAGAATAGTCGAGCCTGAAAGGGTGATCATCTTTAGGGTACCCTGGCAGGATGACCGGGGGCAGGTACATGTAAACCGGGGATTCAGAGTTCAGTTCAACAGCACCCTGGGACCGTATAAGGGGGGCATACGCTTTCATCCCAGCGTCAATCAGGGAATAATCAAGTTTCTGGGCTTC
The DNA here is from genome assembly GCA_003563255.1 of Desulfonatronospira sp. Lineage (GTDB taxonomy): Bacteria > Desulfobacterota > Desulfovibrionia > Desulfovibrionales > Desulfonatronovibrionaceae > Desulfonatronospira. The sequence continues at coordinate 12,073 of PWSL01000388.1, forward strand.
GAGCAGACCTTTAAAAATTCTCTGACCACCATGCCCATAGGGGGAGGCAAGGGGGGTTCTGATTTTGATCCCAAATTCAAATCCGAACCGGAAATCATGCGCTTCTGCCAGTCCTTCATGACCGAGCTGCAGAGGCATATCGGCATTGATACAGATGTTCCTGCCGGCGATATCGGCGCGGGAGCAAGAGAAGTGGGTTTCATGTTCGGTCAGTATAAAAGGCTCAGAAATGAGTTTACCGGCGTGTTCACCGGGAAGGGTCCGAGTTGGGGAGGATCTCATATAAGGCCGGAGGCCACAGGATACGGAGCGGTATATTTTGCTCAGGAGATGCTCAGGTCCAGAAGCGAGAGCATGCAGGGCAAGACCTGCGTGGTAAGCGGTTCAGGAAACGTCGCTCAGCACACAGTGGAAAAGCTCAATGAGCTCGGTGCCAGGGTGGTGGCTTTATCCGACTCTGACGGCTCCATTTACGATCCACAGGGCATTGACGAGGAAAAACTCAGGTTTGTAATGGAGCTCAAAAGAATACGCGGGGGAAGAATCAAAGAGTATGCCGACAGATTCAAGGGCGCTGAGTACCATAAGGGGCTCAGACCCTGGGCCATCGAATGTGACTGCGCTTTTCCTTCAGCGACTCAAAATGAAATCAGTCTGTCCGATGCCCAGAGTCTGTCCAAAAACGGATGCAGACTTATTTGCGAGGGGGCCAATATGCCCACTGAACCAGAAGCCATTAACCTGGCCCTGTCCTCGAACTGCCTTTTCGGCCCCAGCAAGGCGGCCAATGCGGGTGGTGTGGCTGTTTCAGCCCTGGAAATGTCTCAGAATTCCATGCGCCTGAAGTGGAGCAGGGAAGAAGTGGACAGTAAGCTGAAAGAGATTATGAAAGCGATCTACAGACAGTGTGCAGAAGCTGCAGAAGAATACGGCATGGAAGGCAACCTGGCTGCAGGAGCAAACATAGCTGGCTTTGTCAGGGTGGCCGACGCCATGCTGGATCACGGCGTGGTTTAAGAGCAGATAATTCACTTGCTTTATTCCTCTGGACAGAAATTGTCTTTGACCCATTCAAGCTGGGCCTGTCTGTCGCAGGCCAGACCATCGATCTGGGCGGCCTTGAGATCCTTGAGGATCCGGCCGAATTGCGGGCCGGGCTTAAGACCCAGCTGTTTGAGATCCTTTCCCGTGAGCTGTGGCTGTAGGCCGCGAAGCTGGGTAATGTAGTAGGAAACATGTTTGCGCAGGTCCTCCTTGTATACCTTGGCCATCAAGAAAAGCAGGCCCTCCAGGGGCAGGGGGGTTAAAATAAAGTACAGCGAACTGAGTCTGCCTTCATCCTGGTACCAGGCGGAAAGTTCACTCATGGTGCTGTTTACCTGGGAGCGCAGAGAAAAAATCAGTCTGGACCTCTTTTGCGAAAAGTTAAAGCGCTGCATGATGATTCCGGCCTGGACATCATTTATGTGATTTAAGAGTCCAAGCATATAAAGCACACACTTGTCCACCTGTTCATCCAGATAAAGAAGCTGGAACCAGCTTATTACCTTTTCCGTCTCAGACAGGATGTTTTGTAGATTTGTAGTAAGCTTCAACATGGGATGGATATTTTTCAAAAGACCGTAGTAATCCATCCTTGTTATACAGGGCAGGGGGTTGTTCTCTTCAAAGATCAGCTTTAACTCGTGGAGAATCCTGCTACCGGAAAGCTGGTGAAATATATTCAGCTCCATGGCGTTTTTGATGAGTTTTTCGGTCTGGGCACCGATCCTGAATCCGAACCTCTGCTCAAAACGGATGGCTCTGACTATCCTGGTGGGATCCTCAACAAAGCTGAGGGAATGCAGAACCCGGATGACTTTGTCCTTTAGATCCCTCTGCCCCCCGAAAAAGTCCACCAGCCTGCCCAGATATCCGGGATTCAGTTGTACTGCCAGGGCGTTTATGCTGAAATCCCTGCGGTACAGGTCCATTTTTATGGACGACAGCTCCACCATGGGCAGAGCGGCCGGATGTTCGTAGTACTCCAGCCTGGCTGTGGCCACATCGATTTTCTGACCATCATCACAGATAATCACTGCTGTTCTGAACTTCTGGTGTTCCCTGACCCTGGCCCCCAGTTGATCCGCCAGGGTCCTGGCAAATTTTATTCCATCACCTTCCACCACCAGGTCCACGTCCAGGTTGGTCCTTCCAAGCAGGATATCCCGGACAAATCCTCCGACACAGTATACCTGGTAACCCATTTCCTGGGCCTGCCTCCCGGAGGTTTTAAGCAGTGAGTAGATTTCCCCGGGCAGCCTTTCCTTGAGCATACGCCTGACATTACGCTCGCGTTTTTTTTCAGGAAGCAGGGATTCCGGGATGCGGGCCGGCTCATTGATGAGATTGTTTATCAGGTCGGTTCGGGTTACCACCCCGGTTATTTCACCTTTTGCCATAACCGGGATCAGGCGCTGCCTCTGACCTATGATTATCTCCATCACCCGGTAGATGTCTTCATGGTTGGTTACAGTAAAGATATCCGTGATCATGTACTCTCTGAGGGCAACATTGCCCAGGCCGTGACTGATGGCCTTGTCGGCCAACTGGTGTTCCAGGATCCCGATGCAGCCCGTGCCGTCTTCGTTGGTGACAGGAATGGCCTTGAGCCCGAACCTGGTCATAATCTCTGAGGCCAGGCTGATGGTTTTACTCGCCTCTATGCTCACTGCCGGCCTGGACATGAGGTCCTCCACCAGGATCTGGGGATTTATCTGGGAGTAGAGCAGTCCGAACAACTCATCTTTGACCTGGGTCAAAGTCTTGTGCTTCAGGTTGGCAGAGGCTGCAAAGGAATGCCCTCCGCCTCCCATGGAAGAGCAGATCTTGCCCACGTCCACATCGGTGGTCCTGCTTCTGGCCACCAGGTGTACCCGGTCGTGCATGCGGCCCAGGGCGAAAAGGACCCGGATATTTTCCATGTCCAGGAGTTTGTGGGCCAGAAGGGCGAAATCACCCACATAATGATCCATGGAAATCTCAGTCACCACCACGTCAATTCCCTTGATTTTATGGGTGGTGGCGGCTTCCAGCATGGAATTTAAAATTGCGATCTGTTCTGCACTGAGATCTCGATTGATAAGGTCTGAAACCACGTTTAGATCCATGCCCTGGGACAGAAGCCAGGACGCGGCTGCAAAGTCATGCCCTGTCGTGGATTTGAAGGTGAAGCAGCCGGTGTCCTCGTATACACCAAGGCCCATTATGGTAGCTTCATCCTCGGTCAGCTGGATACCCTGGTTGATGAGCTCTTTGGAGATGACGGCAATGGTGGAACCCCAGGGTTGTACCTTTTCAAATTCTCCTTTCAGGTCCTCCTCCGAGTCGGGATGGTGATCATAGATGTGAATGCTCAGGCCGTCTTTTTCAAAAAGCTGTTCCACGTGCCTGAGCCTGGACTTTTGTCTGGTGTCCACCACCACCAGCCTTTGAACGGAGTCTGGGTCAATATCCTTGAAGGCCTTGAAATTATACAGGTAGGTCGCACTTTGAATAAAAAAGTTTTTAAGGTTTTTTTCCTGACTTCCTGGGAATATCAGAACTGCATCCTGGTAAAGCTTGCTGGCTGCTATCATGGAAGACAGGGCGTCAAAATCGGCATTTACATGACATGTGATTACAGTAGGGGACCTGAGCTTATCTTTTTTCTGCATGAACCGGCTTTCCTGTATTTTTCGACCTGGGATGAAAAAAATCTTGGGCTGACTTCAGCCTGTCGCTCTGGACGTGAGTATAGATCTCGGTGGCTGTTATGTCGGAATGTCCCAAAAGGACCTGAACCGTGCGCAGGTCTGCTCCTCCTTCCAGCAGGTGCGTGGCAAAGGAGTGACGCAGGGTGTGCGGGGAGACATCCTTTTTGATTCCGGCCATTACAGCGTATTTTTTGATGATTTTCCATACCCCCTGCCTGGAAAGGGCCTTACCTGAGCGGTTTAGAAATATTTTGTCCACCAGAGGGGAAAAGGTACTGCGCCAGTGGTGAATATATAAATCCAGCCACTGCATGCAGCTGTAATGCAGGGGGACCAAACGTTCCCTGGAACCCTTTCCCCAGACCCTGACTATGCCCGCCTGAGGATCAAAGTCCAGCACCTTGAGGTTTATCAGCTCTGAAACCCTGAGCCCGGCAGCATAAAGCATCTCCAGCATGGTTTTGTCTCTGACTCCAAGCTTGTCCCCTGCAGCAGGTTGAGCTAGAATACTTTCCACCTCTTCAATGGAGAGTACCTTGGGCAGCAGTTGAGGCAGTTTAGGGTTTTCCAGCATTCCCGCTGGATTATCCATGACTAGACCCTGTTCGTGTAAAAAAGCGTAAAAGCCTCTCAGACTGGCCATGTGCCTGGCAAGGCTGCGGCTCTGAAGGCCTTTGCGCCGTAAAAACATGAGGTAAACAAACAGCCCCTGTTCGTTGATATCCAGTACATCCCTGTTTTTTTGCTGCAGGTACTGAATAAAGGTTGAGAGATCCTCAGTATAAGCTGCAACCGTTTTATGAGCCAGACCCTTTATGATCAGGGCATGATCGAGAAATGACTGAGTATGCGGGTTCTCCCGGGCAAGGGTGGACAAGGGTGGTACTCCTGACATGATAAGGTTTGCTGTAAGCATTCGGGAATGCCGCAACCGGCCCGGGGACAGTCCCCGCGACACCTTTTCTGAACAAATACATAATTACAGACGCGAAGTTTTGTGAACATGCACAGTAAGTACTCAGCGGGGGACAGTCCCCAGGCCTAAGGTTTGCTGTAAGCATTCGGGAATGCCGCAACCGGCCCGGGGACAGTCCCGCACTTATTTTTTTCTGATAAACAATTTACAGATGTGAGCGTTAGAAAAATAAGTGCGGGACAGTCCCCAGGCCTGGTGCCAGGAATTACCAATGAGGACCCTCTGAATGCTTACGGTTTGTTTATGCGTAAACAGGTGCCATACCTTACCTGTACCGGCTTGAGCCTTCAAGGGAAAAAATACTGTACCTGTTCAGCGTTTCTAAGTAACTACGATTTTGGTTCCTGGTTCCTGGTTCGTGGTTTACATGTATCATATGTAAGCATGCAGGGGATCCTCGGTAGTAATTATTTTCACCAGGCCTGGCTGTCCCTGGCCGATTCCGGCACCCCCTGAATGGTTGCCATGATATTGGAATTTTCTCCGGAGTACCACATATGCAGGACATATTTGTCAGCCTGGGATCCAATAAAGGATCGCCGATGGAAAACCTCCGGATCGCCGCAAAGCTTCTAGGTGATTTTCCAGGACTTTACAGTGTATGCAAATCCTCTGTATACCGCACCGAACCTCAGGGAGTAAAAGGTCAGCCATGGTTCGCCAACCAGGTGCTGTGGTTGCGCTGTAACGAGCACTGGCAGCCTGGCAGGCTTCTGTTGAGTCTTAAAGACCTGGAAAGGCGAATGGGCCGCACCCCGGAGAGGCGACACGGCCCCAGGGTGATAGACCTGGATATCCTGCTGTTTGGAAATATCGTGATTGCAGAAGGAAACCTGATTCTTCCACACCCAGAGCTGAAATCCAGAGCCTTTGTGCTGGTGCCGCTGCAGGAGATTTGTCCGGACCTGGTTCTTCCCGATGGTTCAAGGATAGGGATATTGCTGGAAAAGATCGGGTTCCGGCTGGAAGGCAACAAGATATTTCAAACCTGAAACCCAGACAAGGATAGCCGTCATGATGAAATTTATCGTTATAGCTGTGGTGCTTTTTATCCTTTACAAGCTTTTGACCAACGACCAAAAAAAGAAAAAAGACGCACAGCTAAAGGAAAAGGAAAAACTGGCAGCTTCAGGGGTCATGGTCAAGGATCCTGTATGCGGGACTTACGTTGACAAAAACAGTGACGTCCGAATCAAGAAGGGTGGGGAGGTGCACTGCTTTTGCAGCTATGATTGCCGGGATAAGTACCTGAAAAAAATCAAATCCGGGAAAGAAGGTTTTTAATGATTCAGGCAATATCTCAGCAAACAATAACCACGCGAAGCGCGTGGCAGGCCTTAGACAGGATTAACAGGATTGACAGGATAAGCAATCAGCGGCCGGAAGCCGCAGATTGCATTA
>PWSL01000188.1 GCA_003563255.1 Desulfonatronospira sp.
AGCGCTTTGCATGTAGCACGGGGACTGGCTCTTCCGGGACCCGCTTGTCCCAAAAAATGAGTCGATTTGAGCACAAAATGATGCTCAAGTGGGTCCCGGAGTGCCTGTCCCCTGCTTTCCTGAAAAGCGCTAAGAAAATAAGTAATAATAACCTATACGTTGCCTTATTGTTCCCACGCTCCGCGTGGGAACAATCTTCGGACGCTCCGCGTCCAAAATGACCGCAGGAGCGGTCGAAAAACGTTCCCACGCAGAGCGTGGGAACGATAAGAAAATGATGCTCAAGTGGGTCCCGGAGTGCCTGTCCCCTGCTTTCCTTAAAAGCGCTAAACAGATACGAATCAAGAAACAGTTACTCCTGAGCAATCAATTATTTCAGGGCAGTTGTTCCAGAGCTTCAACAAGCATCTCCAATGGAGGCCGCCTGTTGATGTCCTCAACGTGGACGAACCTTATAATACCTTCCTTATCCACCATTATTGTTGCACGTTCAGAGGTACCGTCTCCACGTAGAACACCATATTGTTCAGCCACTTCCCCATGAGGCCAGAAGTCTGAAAGCACCGGGAACCAAAGCCCTCCCATGGCCCGGATCCATGAATACTGAGAAGGCACATTATCAGTGGTAATGCCCAGAATTATGGTGTCGTTTTCATCAAAAAAATGCCTGGCGATATTGTATCCCGGCCACTGATCCGAGCACACAGGGGTCCAGGCGGCAGGGACAAAGGAAAGCATTACATTTTTTTCCCCCCTGTACTGAGACAGGGTAATTTCCTCTCCATCCACAGAGGGCAGGGTGAAATCAATAGCCTGGTCTCCTTCCTCTACTTTCACCTCGCTGTCAATGGGTTTCAACTCACCAGGCTCGTAAATGGCACCCTCTCCCGCCGGAGAAAGGGCCGGAAATATCAGAAAAAAAGCCAGAAAAAAAATAAACGTCCTTATGCTTTTCATATCAGTTCACCTCCTCATAACAGGGCCTTTACTTCTTCAAGGTACGCCTCAATTCCATCCCGGAAAGGTCCGGTATGGGAATGCAGTATCTGGTTGTTGCCGGGATTAACCGCGTAAAAAGTAGGTGTTCCCACCTCACCCAGATGTTTATGCCATACAAAGTCAGGATCCGGAATCACCGGAAACACTACTTCATAGCGATCCCGGTAAACGCTGACCTCAAAGCTGGAATTACCCGGGGCGATTCCAAAAAGCTTTATGGATTCTTCCAGCCCCTGTTCATGGATCATTTCATACAGGTCGTTTACGTCCGGGGCCTCTCTCTGGCAGATGGGACAGTACATACTGAACACCTGAACCAGAACCAGATCAGCCTGTACATCCCCGATTACAAAACTCTCATTGTCGGTAATCCCCAGGTAATCCAGGTGTACGGCCTCTTCCGGAACCTGGATATTTTCCTCCGGGAAGTTGTCCATTTCCGCCCAGGCATGGGATGCCCAAAGCATGGCCATGCAAATTAACAAAGAAACAAAAGTCGCCGATATCCCCTTTTTCATTTTAACCTCCTGCTTGATATAAAGTTCTGGTTGAAAACATCGCCGAACGGATCACAAAATGACTACAGCATACAAAAAAATGTGAGCATTCAAAAAACGTCAGGCAAAAGATGCAAAAACCTCTTTGAGCCTTGCTGTGTCTGGCCTGTTTTTAAAAAGAGGCTCTCCTGTTGGATGGGGAAGGCTCTCTTCAAAAGTCGGCTTATGACTCTGATAGATAATCCCCAGGGGTATCCCCGCATCCCACTGCCTGGAAAGGGCCATGGCCTGCTCCCAGTTTTGTGGATCATGATCTTCCGGGATATAGCAGCGCTCTTTGTACCAGGCAAAGGTATTGACTTTATTAAAGCTTACGCAGGGCTGCAGTATATCCACCAGGCTGAACCCCGGATGCTGGACAGCCTTGACTATCATCTCGGTCAGGTGATCCTGCATGCCTGCAAACCCCCGGGCCACCATCCCCGCCTGCATGGCCACAGCCACTCCCACGGGGTTAAAGGCCTCGGAAGGATTGCCCGCAGGCTGGGCCTTGGTCTTTTGCCCCCTGGCGGTGGTGGGGCTGGCCTGGCCCTTGGTCAGCCCGTAGATCTGGTTGTCGTGGGCCAGCAGGGTAATATTGATATTTCGACGCAGGGCCGCCAGAAAATGATTGCCTCCCTCGCCGTAGTTGCAGCCGTCCCCGCTCTGGACGATGACCACGGCGTGGGGGTTGGCCAGCTTGATTCCGGTGGCCGCAGGCAGGGCCCTGCCGTGCAGGCCGTTGTAAACATTGGTCCGCAGGTAGTGCGGAGATTTGGCCGCCTGGCCGATGCCGGAGACAAAAATACACTGGTGCGGTTCAAGGTCCATCTGCACCAGGGCCTGCTTGACGCACTTAAGTATGCTGTGATTGCCACATCCCGGGCACCAGGCCGTTTCAAAACTTCCAAAATCTTCCATGGAAACCATAAATCATCCTTATGACAGGGGTAAGCCTAAGGCAAACCCCTGCGAGATATTGTCTGCAATATACTGTCCATCCAGGGGCAGACCGTCGTAACGCAACACATAGGCCATATTAGCCGGCTGGACCATGCTGGTCACCAGCTGCGCGAACTGTGCCGTGGCATTGGATTCGACAAATATTACCCTTTGCGCCCGCTGCAGGTAATCCCTGAAATGCTCTGCATCCAGAGGCCACACCTGGGAAAAGTGCAGCACAGCAGTATCTTCAGGCCCCATGATTTCCCTGGCCTCCAGGGCCGGCCCCCTGGCGGAGCCCCAGCAGACCAGCAGGTCTTTTGGGTTTTGCGGGCCTGTATATGCCGGCAGGATTACTTCCTGCTTCAGGATATCGGCCTTTTTCAGCCTTTTGTCCACCATTTTTTTGCGTACCTGCAGATCCTCGGTAATGTGTCCGTCCGGGGTATGCTCGTCGCTGTCCAGGACCACCAGGTAAGGCCCCAGGGTGGGCACCAGGCGCGGAGAAACACCGCTGGGGGTGAAGGCGTACCTTTTATATTCTCCCGGGCCTTGCCATGAGCCTCCCGGGGATGCAACCGGTTCCAGAATATCCGGATCAGGCAGGTGCACGTTGCGGTAGGAATCGGCCAGGTACTGGTCCGTGAGAATAAAAACAGGGCCCTGGCTTTTCTCGGCCAGGACAAAGGCCTTGCGGGCCAGGACAAAGCATTGCCCGGGGTCTGCAGGAGCAAGCACGGCCCTTGGAAACTCCCCGTGCCCGGAGTAGAGGACCAGGTTGAGATCTCCCTGCTCGGTACGTGTGGGAAGCCCTGTAGCCGGACCGGGCCGTTGCCCCACCACAATGACAATGGGTGTCTCGGTCATGCCGGACAGGCTTACACCCTCGCACATAAGAGCAAAGCCTCCCCCGGAGGTGGCCACCATGGATCTGGCCCCGGCATAAGAAGCGCCCAGGGCCATATTTATGGCTGCAATTTCATCCTCTGCCTGTTCCACCACCATCCCGAAATCCCGGGCGTATGAATTCATGGTCATGGGAATCCCGGTGGAGGGGGTCATGGGATAATATGAGCAGAAATTTGCTCCGGCGCAAAGTGCCCCCAGGGCAAGGGCCTGGTTGCCGGCAAGCATCAGGCCGGCACTGCCTTTGGGCTCATCCAGGTCAAACCCGGCAACACCTGCTTGCGAAGCAAATGCATAGGCCTTGTCCAGAACCTCCAGATTTTTTTGCACTGCTTCCGGCTTTTTTTTCTCGAAAGCAGAACGGATGCATCCAGCCGGCATCTCCCGGTCCAGGCCCAGGATATAGCTTAGAACCCCCAGACCCACCACATTTTCGTACAATGCTGATCCAGCCAGGTCTGAAAATGGAATGTCCACAGCCTCAACCTTTGAAGCCTGGGCGTTATTATCCTTCAGGGCCACCGCACCTGGGTTTAACTCCCCCTGGTGCAGAGCAAGAGTTTCAGAGTTCAATGCCACCAGGATATCTATCCCGGTGGCCGGTCCAGGGACTTTTTCAACTCCCGTTCGAACCGCGTATGTATTGTGTCCGCCCCGGATTCGCGACATATAACCCTGGGTGACATGCACCTGGTAACCTGAACGGATCAGGGCCCTGGTCAGGAGTTCCCCGACAGTTACCAGGCCCTGCCCCGCCTCTCCACCGATTACAATATTCAACTCCCGGCGCATAATATACCTATGCCCCGTCCAGTCCGGACCTGGCCTTGCCCATGGCCCAGCCTTCGGGGTCCTCGTAATAATACTGCATATCGCTTAAAAGCACGTAATGCCCTTTTTCCTCCTGGATCATACGCTTTAGAAACTCGCGCTCCAGATCCTCGGAAGCCTTTTCCAGAGCTTCTTCATAAAATTTCACCAGGGCCAGCTCAAAATCGATGCCGGCATTCAGGGCCTTGGCTGTGGAGTCGCAGGGTTTTTCAGATTTGACCTTGCCGGCCAGGTCCCTGAAGGCCTGTCCGGCATCGCTGCCAATATCGTCCATGCGACAGGCCTGCTCCAGTCCCGAATCCTGATCCAGGGCCTTTTCGATCTCCTGGATCCTCTGTATATGCTGAATCTCGTCATCGCGAAGCATGGAAAAAATCTTCTGCCCCATCTGTGTTGTGCATTCTTTGGCTGCCTGCTCATAAAAGGCCTTGCCTTTCTCTTCCATTTCCACGGCCTTGCATACCCACTTCTTAAAATTTTCCCTGCTCATGAAAAAAGCTCCTTGTTTTTCTGGTTGAGAAATAGATATTGCCAATTTCTCTTTATGACTTTAAACATTGTTTGTAAAGATAATAATCATTACTTCTTTAAAAAAATAGCTGTTGACTTGTTCTCTTGTGAATTCATCTTCCTCCCAATCCCCACAATACCTGAATCCCTTAATTCCCAATCCCCAGCGTCTACTGACCTCTGATCTCTGATTTAGACGCTTAGCACAAATTTCAAACCAACATGTTGGTCGTTAAAATCGGTTCCTGGTTCTTACCTCTCGTTCCCAGGCTCCAGCCGCTTTACCTCTCGTTCCCAGGCTCCAGCCTGGGAACGTTTTGTTCTTGCGGCTCCAGCCGCTTTACCTCTCGTTCCCAGGCTCCAGCCTGGGAACGTTAAGTTCTTGCGGCTCCAGCCGCTTACCTCTCGTTCCCAGGCTCCAGCCTGGGAACGTTAAATTCTTGCGGCTCCAGCCGCTTACCTCTCGTTCCC
>PWSL01000253.1 GCA_003563255.1 Desulfonatronospira sp.
CCTTGGGGGGAATGAAGAGAAGAGAGAAGAAGGACTCACGCTAAGGCGCTAAGACGCTAAGCTTTTCAGAGCTTTTTCTTTGCGCCGTTGCGCCTTTGCGTGAGACAATTCTTAAATAAACTATGCGTGATCAATCAGAATACATTGAAAAGCTTGCATCCACAGTCATTGACACTGCCTTTCACCTGCACCGTGATCTAGGGCCGGGACTGCTGGAATCCGTATACGAAGCTGTACTGGCCCATGAACTTGGGGCAAGGGGCTTGATGGTGGAACGGCAGAAGCCGGTACCCGTTCATTATCAAGGCGTTGTGCTTGATGAGGGTTTCCGGCTGGACCTGCTTGTGGAGAAAAGGCTGATCGTTGAACTCAAATCAGTTGAAGAGCTTCATCCTGTCCATCCAAAACAGGTCCTGACCTATCTGCGGCTCATGGACCTGCCTTTGGGGCTCTTGATCAATTTCGGGGCTCCTTTGTTGAAGCAGGGGCTTAAGCGGGTGGTGAACAGGCATGAGGAGAGAAGAGAAGAAAGGGTCACGCTAAGCCGCTAAGCCGCAAAGCTTTTAAACCCCTTTTTCTTAGCGCCTTTGCGTCTTCGCGTGGAACAATTCTTAAAAGACTTTCTTAGCGCCGTTGCGCCTTTGCGTGAGATAATTCTTAAATGAGACATATGACAACAGACCTTTTATTCAAAAACTTCCATCTCCTGGCAGGTACACCCGACGGAGTAAAGCAACTGCGCCAGCTCATCCTCCAGCTGGCTGTCCAGGGCAGGCTGGTTCCTCAAAATCCTGATGATCCTCCTGCAAGTAGGCTTTTACAACAGATCAAGGCAGAAAAACAGAGGCTGATCAAAGAAGGCAAAATCAAAAAGCAAAAGCCCCTGCCTGAGATTAAGCCGGATGAAGTGCCCTTTGAGCTGCCTAAAGGATGGGAGTGGGCACGTTTAAAATACATCAGCTTTGATTTAGGCCAAAAAAAACCCGACATGGAGTTTACATATATAGACGTGGCCTCGATTGAAAATAATTCAGGAAAAGTTTCAAGAGATCTTCAAGTTATACAACCTCAAAACGCACCTTCAAGGGCAAGAAAGATTGTCCTTAAGAACACGGTTATTTTTTCCACTGTAAGACCTTACCTGCTTAACATAGCAGTTATCGAAGACGATTATTCTCCTGAACCCATAGCCAGTACGGCCTTTGCCATTCTGCACCCCTGCTCAGGCATCTCCAGCAAGTTCTTGTTTTATTATTTGAGAAGCAATGTCTTTATTGATTACGTAAACTCAAAAATGACTGGTATAGCATATCCTGCAATTAACGATTCCAATTTCTTTTCAGGACCAATTCCAATTCCGCCCTCCCCTGAACAACACCGAATAGTCGCCAAAGTTGACCAGCTCATGGCCCTGTGCGATGAACTGGAAGCCAGGCAGGAAAAACAAAAAGTGGTTCATGCCCGGCTGAACAAATCCGCCCTGCATGTCCTGACAAAATCCAGAACCAGGGACGAACTGTCCTTCAACTGGACCAGGCTTAAGGACAACTTCAGCCTTGTTTTCACCACCCCGGAATCAATCCAGGAACTCCGCTCCTCAATCCTCCAGCTGGCTGTCCAGGGCAGACTTGTCCCTCAAAATCCTGATGATTCTCCAGCACAGGCAGTCTTAGAAAAAGCAAAACCTTTTTTTGAAGGCTTGGTTGTCCAGAAAAAACTGAAAAAGTTACAAACATTGCCAGCCGTAACTGATCAAGATAAACCTTTTACACTCCCGACCGGTTGGGCTTGGAGTCGTTTGGGAGAACTAATTAAGGTATCATCAGGTGATGGTTTGTCGTCAAAGGATATGATTGAAGGTCATATCCCAGTCTACGGTGGAAATGGCATTGCCGGTTTTCATAATAAGCACAACATTGAAAAGCAAACATTGGTGATAGGTCGTGTTGGATATTATTGTGGCAGTGTTCATATTACTCCAGACAAAGCATGGGTTACTGACAATGCTTTCATTACATATTTTAATGATCACCTTCTAAGCATTTGGTTTCTGAAGTATCTGTTGAATGCTACAGATTTTCGTAAGCACGACAATGCAACCGCACAGCCAGTTATTTCTGGCGCAAAAATTTATCCAATAATCATTGGGCTCCCCCCACTCCCTGAACAACACCGCATAGTTTCCAAAGTTGACCAGCTTATGGCCCTGTGCGATGAATTGGAAGCCAGCCTGACCAGATCCCAGGCAGACGGACAGAAGCTCATGCAATCGGTTGTGGTGGGTTGTTATCCTCAGCCAGTGATCAGCCAGAAAATGTTCAATGGTAGTGAAAAAACATACCCGCACAAAATCATATTCCAGGAGTCAATATGATCAACACAATAAATATTGATGGTTTTAAATCCTTGAGAAATTTTGAGATGGAACTTGGCCTGGTCAATGTTTTGATCGGGGCCAACGGCAGCGGAAAAAGCAATATCCTGGAAGCCATAGGCGTTCTGTCCGCTGCCGCCTCAGGGCGGGTAGACGATGAATCCCTGATGCGGAGAGGCGTGCGCCCTGGGTTGCCAAGCCTTTATAAATCCTCATTCAAGGCAGACCGGACTCCTCCACATATTACCATGGAGGTCAATGCTCCAGAATCTTCATACAGGATTTCGCTTTTAAATCCATTGCAGGACCCCAGGCCTGCCTGGGAATTCAAGACCGAGCACCTTGCTTCAAAGACTTCTACTATTGTCAGTCGTGGAGTACGCCGGAAGAACGATTATGATCCGGCCCTTGGCCTGGCCGCTTTAAAAGCAGTTGAGTTAGACAAACAGGACCCGGCCGGTCGGTTATTGAACACCTTGCAGGACTATGCCATTTATTCCCCGCATACAGCTGCTTTGCGTGGCATAGTACCCGACCCTCAGACCAGGGAGCCCGTAGGACTTTCAGGCGGCGGCCTGGCTGCAGCCATGCATGAGTTGCAAGCACTTGCGGTCATTGATGATAGGGTTGAAGAAGCCCTGGAGGATGTGCTTTCCTGCATGGATTGGGTTGAAGGATTTGACACCAGCCTGAGTGCATCACAGCTGCTGTCTCCGTCCGTGCCCCGTTCAAAGAGGATTCTGCGTTTTACTGATCGCTACATGATAAAGGAGCGCAACAAGCTCACCGCTTATGACGCCAGTGAGGGATCGCTTTACGCTCTGTTTGCTGCGGCCCTGACTTTATCTCCTTCTTCCCCGTCTTTTTTGGCCATAGATAACCTGGATCATGCTCTAAACCCCAGAATGGTCAGGGAGTTGACCAGGATGTTATGTGAGTGGGTGTTGGAAGCCAACAGACAGCAGATTATTTTCACTGCTCATAACCCGGCAGTGGTGGATGGACTGGATCTTGACAATGAAAACATCAGACTTTTTGCAGTGGACAGAAACAGTATGGGACACAGCCTGGTGAGCAGAATTGAAATAACGCGGGAATTGTCTGATCTTGCAGCCAAAAATGACTGGCCTCTTTCCAGACTGTGGATGATGGGACATATCGGTGGAGTGCCCAATGTCTGAGCTCAAAATTGGATTGGTTGTGGAGGGACCCACTGACGCAGTTGTTTTGCAGGCTGGCCTGGCCGCCTTTCTTGGAACTCCATTTATTGCAACAACCCTTCAGCCTCAAGTGCCTGCGGGCTCACCTGGAACCGGCTGGGGCGGGGTTTACAGGTGGTGCAGACAAGTGGCTTCTCTTAAGTCGGAGACATTATCTGAAAATCCCATTCTGCGGAATCTGGATGTGATAATTATCCAGATAGATGCGGACGTTGCAGGAATGAGTTACGCCGATGCCGGAATTCATGAGCCGGTATTAAATGATTTACCTTGTGAGGTGCCCTGTCCACCGGCCTCGGATACGGTTGATCTACTTTTCAGTGTTGTTCATGGGTGGCTTTCACCGACCATACCCGGAGATAGTGGAGTCATCTGTGTGCCTTCAAAATGCATTGAAGCATGGGTGGCAGCCGGGCTTTACAGTCAAACAACTCCCGAACTCATGGATGATCTTGAATGTTCTAATGCGATTCTTGCCTATTTTCAAAACAAGCCAGCCAGGAAGCGTCTTATCCGCAGTAAAAAAGGCAAACCAAAAAAGATAAGAAGCAGATATCTGGAAATATCAGAATCTCTTACAAAAGAATGGGAAAATATTACAAAATATTGTCCATAAGCTGGTTTGTTTCAGAAAGCCGTTGAAAACTCAATGGCAAGGCTGAATGTATAATGGCCATAATTGTTTAAAAAAGCTGAAGCCGCCCCTGGGGACGACTTCGTAACTCCTTCCACTCCTGGTGGATGAGCTATTGAAATTTGTATATCCATAATATCAAGATCGTCAAAAGTTTTTTCATCTGGGTCATCAACTAATTTCGGGAAAAACAGAAATCAATGATTTCCGAATTACAGGACCGCTTTCATCTGACGATCACTAAAGATATTGTGGGACCCTGTCCCCAATATTACATATCCTCCACTAGATCGGGATGACCTCTATTGTTGATTGATACTGTGATTAATGGATAGAGGCATTCTGGATTATCAGTTTCAGTTTCAATTAAGCCTGGATATTTTTAAACTTGACTTTTAAAATATCCACGCTATTTTTAAACTATGTTTTCAAGATGGCTGACCATTCCTTCAGACAGCAGCTGTCTGCTCATCGGCCCCCGCCGGTCAGGCAAGACAACCCTTCTCAGGGGATTGTTCCCTGATTTCAACTACACCACCCTGGATGACCTGGATTATTTGGACTGGGCTGAACGCGATCCAAAAGGTTTTGTCCAGGATCTGGGTAAGTCATGCATAATTGATGAAATTCAGCGCACCCCCAGGCTGACCATTGCGGTCAAGCATGCCATTGATCAGAGCGGTGCAAAAATTTTCATGACCGGCTCCAGTTCAATCGGATTGTTGGATGCTGCAGCAGACACCATGGCTGGAAGGATTGAAATTCTGTCTTTGCCTGCACTTTGCTGGGGGGAGGAACTGGGTAGACCAACCCATAATGTTTTCATTGAAGAACCAAACCATGTTCAGCTCAAGCAGGGGGCAAGAATGCTGGATCAGGCCGTAACCTTCGGCGGATTTCCGGAAGTGGCTGAACAGAAGAATGAAGAGGGGAAGGCAAAGATACTGATCCGTTA
>PWSL01000247.1 GCA_003563255.1 Desulfonatronospira sp.
AGTGTCCAAAAATGAAACAGTCCCACTGCCAAGCGCTGAACCCCCGCCATGGCTCAAATTTTTCTTGTTTTTTGTAACAGGGTTTCAGGAATAAGTCTAAATTAACTGCCTTACCCAATTAACAAATAACAAATAACAATTAACAGATAAAAGATAACTGTGTTGCGGGCTAAGCCCGCTTAGTTTTAAATGTGCTGCACAGATACCTGAAAAAAAACTATGCCAGAATTCAAACCATTGCATTTTTACAGTTACGATTGGTCCCGCAGTGATATTGATGCGGAACAGGTTATTTCTCCACCCTACGATGTACTTTCCAGTGATGACATTCAGACCCTGTCCCGGAATAAGTACAATGTGGTGCACATCGACTCTCCTGACAGCTACGACACCGCCAGGGAACTCCTGCAGAAGTGGATTCAACAGGAAGTACTGACAATTGATGAACAGCCCCGTTTTTACATCCTGGCCTCGGAGTACCGCACCCACGGCAAATCCCGCACCCGCTGGGGCATCATGGGCGGGCTCAGGCTGGAACCATTCGGGCACAACGTCTTCCCTCACGAAGAAACCTATCCCAAAGCCAAGGAGGACAGGCTGAACCTGATGCAGGCCACCCAGGGGCAGCTAAGCCCTGTATTCGGGGTCTACGACGATCCCGGTCAAAGCGTGGAGACAATCGGGGAAAAATGCCTGGAGCAGGAGCCCTTGATCACCTTTGCGCAGGAAGACGGGGTATTCAACCGCCTGTGGGTGGTGCCTGCTGAATTCAATGACCAGGTACAAAACCTGATCCAGGATAAAAAAATTTTTATAGCAGACGGACACCACCGCTACGAAACCGCCCTGCAATTCATGCACAATCAGAACCCCGGGGACAGTGCACCCTGGGAGTATATCTTTGTTTACCTGAGTAATATCTCCTCTCCCGGACTGGAGATATTTCCCTATCATCGTACGGTTTCAATGGAAAAAAGATTTGACTGGAAGGCAATCCTGAACTCTGCTGGGCAATACTTTGACGTCATCCCCAAGGAAACTCCTGATTTTCTTCAGGAAATGCAGCGCACCGACATGATCATGCTATGCCTGCCTCATATTAACTATCTGTTCATCCCCAGGAATCCGGGAAACGATATTTTCGACAGGATAGGCGCCTGGGTCCTGGACAGACTGCTTTTGCGCAAAGTTATGGGAATGGATGATTCAGAACTGGCATCAGAAAAATACCTGCACTATACCCACGAGGAGGAGCAGACCCTGGAAAAGGTCAAAAAAGGTGAACTGCAGGCTGCTTTTTTACTTCAGCCCGTGCCCATCAAAATCATGCAGGAAGCCTGCGAAGCCGGGCGGGTCATGCCCAGGAAGTCTACCTTCTTTTATCCCAAGCTGCCTACCGGCATGCTGTTTTATCTGTGGGGACGATGAAGCACGGACATCTATACCCTTTTCCGACCAAAGGCTAATACCCAGCATCAATGATCAACCAGCCGGGAGCATTACGCGTTTCTGACAAACCGGATGGGGACAGTCCCGAAGCCGGGGACAGTCCCCGTACCAAGAGCGTAAAAAACAGTTTTATCCCAAAACAAGCTATGATAAATACCTCATGTGTTCAGTTTTCAGAAACGCGTAATGCTCCCAACCAGCCAGCCCCGGATATAGACTTTCTTGTCTCATCCCCTCAAGGTGACCTGCCCCCGGAT
Source organism: Desulfonatronospira sp. (assembly GCA_003563255.1). Taxonomy (GTDB): domain Bacteria; phylum Desulfobacterota; class Desulfovibrionia; order Desulfovibrionales; family Desulfonatronovibrionaceae; genus Desulfonatronospira. The sequence continues at coordinate 1,707 of PWSL01000247.1, forward strand.
GAAAACCGATGGCACCTGCCCCTGGAGGGAGATCAGAACACCATTTCATACAGGGAATACTTTTACGCCATAAGGGACTTCATCCTCCATGACAGTTCCACCCCCCTGGTGCAGGCGGCCTCGCACATGCTGGATGCCGAGATCGGCCCGCATGATCTGAAAAAAGCTGTAATTCGTTCGGAAAAACACGGTGTCCATTATCACCCGGCCAGCGTTGAGGCCTTTTACCATCAGGGCCGCATCAAGTGCTGTCTGAACCTGGCCGTACATGAACGCGGCAAAAAACAACTGGAGCACGAAGCAGGAGTACTCAGGCTGCTTGACCATAAGTTCGGCCTGCCCTACCTGCCCAGACCGTACTTCCAGGGACGGTTCAACTCCATGTTTTTTCTTGTTGCTGAATGGTTCGAAGGCTGCCACGAATTTCACCTCTCCCTGGACCATGCTGGGCGGCAGAGACTGAAATTGTGGGACTACGATGACGGCCCCAGATTCCTCCCCCCGGAGCAGTGCTTTGAAATATACAGGCGGATTGCATTCATCCTGACCAGTTATTATGATCCTGAAAGCACCGCCCAGATATATCCCTGGCATCACGCCGCCGGGGATTTCGTGGCTGGAATCAGGGAGCAGGAAGGCCTGCCTGCACAGGTCCGGGTCAGGCTGACCACGGCCAGGGGCTACACCTCCCTAGTGGACATGACAGCCGGCAACCTCAGCGGGTCAATAATCGGATTATTTCACTTCTTTCTGAATCTGACCATCAGGATGCGCCTGGACAGACTGGACGGGGTGGGGGAGACGGTCTGGGCCGATGACCTGTGCCTGGAAGCATCAGTACAGGGCTTTTTTGACGCTTTGAAAAACAGGCCTGTTTCAGGGTCTCATCTTCCTTCTGCGGATGTTTTTCTGGAGGTGCTCAAATCCTTCAGCCCCGGAGAACTCAGACGCGCCTGTCCGCCCATCCTTGAAACCTGCCAGGAAATCGAAGACCTGCCCATAATACTTCCTCACCTTGACGAACACATTGACAAACTGCATACCCTCATTCAGAGTTATGATCTATGACTGTGAGTTGTTTTCCCAGGGGAATGGTTCAACCGGAGCAGGGCTTTCGCTTTGCCGTGGATTCATTGCTTTTATCGGTGTTCATTTCCCCAGGAAAAAAGGACAGGATCATGGATCTGGGGTGCGGCTGCGGAGTAATCGGTCTGGGCCTGCTTCTGGCCCATGTGGACAAGGAACTGCATCTGGTGGGCATTGACAGTGACCCGGAAATGGTAAGGTGTGCCAGGGAAAACAGCATAAGACTCGGGCTGGAAGAGAAAACCTCATTTATTAATATGGATGCAGCGGACGTGAACAGCCGGACCATGTCAGCGGAAAGCTTTGACCTGGTGCTCATGAATCCGCCCTACCGCCGCCCGGGTTCCGGCAGATCCCCTGAACACCACGGAAAAAAGGCGGCCACCTTTGCCCGGGACAACCAGACAGGGCAATTTCTCAAAGCGGCCGGGTTCGCCTTGAGAAACCTCGGACGGGCGGGAATCGTGTTTCCTGCTTCCAGGCTGGATGAACTGCTGCTGCATTCAAACTCCTGCAGGCTAAGACCCAAAATTGTCCGGCCGGTATTGGGACGCCCCGACAAACCTGCCTCTCTGGTCCTGGTCCAGGCCCGCAAGAACGCAGGACAGGAAATGGTCATCCCCCCGCCCCTGGTGCTCTATGATGAACAAAACGCTCTCACCAGGCAGGCCCGGGAATTCTGCCCTTTCCTGGAGTGCAATCCCGGCAGGGGGTAATCATGTGCATATTATATCCGGGCAGGGGCTGGTGCTCTTTTGGACATGGTCCTTGAAGATCCCGGCCGCACGGACGAAATTGGCCGCCCAGCCCTCAACGCTGAAGGCATGCACGTGGGCATAGCCGGCCAGAACATTTCTGTACAAAAGACCGTCCTTGTAGTCGGCCATGCCTGTGCCGCGCTCCATGCGCATACAGAACCTGGCCTCCGGAGACAGGGAGAGGCATCTGGAGTAATGAAACTCGTGGCCCACAATGGTATCTCCGGTGGAATAGAAAGGGTTGGGCTCAACAATGCCCGCCCGGATATACCCATGCCCCTGAGGTTTTTTGTATACCCTGGTCCGGACATTAAATACCCCGGCCATGTCGAAATCCTTCCCCTCGTAGTGAAGACTGTCGGCCAGGTACATAAAGCCGCCGCATTCAGCATACATGGGCAGACCCTGATCAGCCAGATCCTTTACTTTACTCCTGGCAGAGATATTGGCTGAAAGCTCCCGGGCGGATGTCTCGGGAAAACCTCCCCCCAGATACAGCCCGTGGACGCAGGGCCATTCTTCAGGGGTGAGCAGGCTCAGTTCCACCAGCTTCGCCCCCTGCTGACTGAGGGCATCCAGGTTTTCCTGATAGTAGAACCATAGCGCCCTGTCCCGGACAACACCAATGACCACATCTTCTTTGCATGGGCCTGATGAAACCTCGGGAATATTTTGCTGTGTCTGACTGCAGGAAGGTGCAGACCCGGCAATAGTCAGGACACGCTCGACATCGATATTCTCAGCCACCACATTCCCCAGAGCCCTGAATATATCGTCTTGTCCCTGGTACTCCTGACTGGAAATAAGTCCCATATGTCTTTCCGGAATGGGGGTGTCTTTAAGCTTGGGAAGTGCTCCCAGAACAGGGACCTCTGTATACTTTTCTATGCTTCTCCGGGTGATGTCTCTGTGCCTGGCCCCTGCGGTCTGATTAAGGATCACCCCCGCCAGGTTTAGATTCTCCTCGAACAAGGAGCAGCCCTGGACAATGGCCGCAGCTGTCCTGGTGGACTTGGTGCAGTCCAGGACCAGAAGCACCGGTGACTGAAGAATTCTGGCCAGCTCGGAAGTAGAGCAGGATCCCAGGGTATCCATGCCGTCAAAAAGGCCGCGGTTACCCTCAATAACAGCTATGTCATGGGTGGAAGCATAAGAGGAGAACAGGGTCGTTATGCGCGCAGAAGAAAAGAGAAAAGGGTCCAGATTGGACGCATTCCCACCTGAGGCCAGTGAAAGCCATTTTGCGTCAATGTAATCCGGGCCCTTTTTAAAAGCCTTAACCTTTAAACCCTGCCGCGAAAAGAGCCAGCAAAGGGCCAGGCTGAGTATGGTTTTACCGGAGCCTCCCCTGAGGCCGGCTATGGTTATTCTGGGAAAATGAACTGGGATCAAAGAGCGGTTCTTCACCTGGTCATGATCTCAAAATCGACCTATCATTCTTCTTTCTTGCCGGAGCCTTTCAAGCCGTACAAAGTGGTACTGCCGCTGGACCAGTACATCATCTTTTCTTCCTGGACCAGTTCGCTCAAGGCTTTTTTTACATCCCTGGCCTTCATGTCCGGAAAGAGCTTGGTAAAGTCGTTGAAGTAGAACTTGGTCTTGGATCCGGACTTGGACTCCAGAAAGTTGATTATTTCCTGTTTTGCAGCTTCCTTGTCCATCTCGCCTCCTCTAGGGTTAAACGCGCCGCCCTCATAAGAGCGGCGCTGGATATAGAAGTTAATGTTAGAACTTGAAGTTGGTGGTCTGTCTCCAGGTAAAGTAGGCCGGATCACGGAAATCATCGATAAGGTGATGGGTGAATTCCAGCCCGGTGGCTTCAAAGAAGCGCTCCCAGCCGATACGTTCCGCCCAGTGTCCGAATCTCTCGTACTTTTTGGCCCCCTTGACATAGGCGTCCACCATTTGGCGCATGCACTTGGCCAGTGAGGGCCAGCGCGGGGTCTCGTTGGGTATGAAAGCCACTACCACCTTGGAGAACTTGGGCGCGTCGATGCGGTTGGATACCTTGCCGCCGGCCATAATAACCAGACCGTCGCCCTCGGCGTCGGTCAGAGGCAGGGCCGGGCACATGGTGTAGCAATTGCCGCAGAACATGCAGCGCTCGTTCTTGATGGCCACGGTCTTGACCGATTTTTCCTCGCCTGTCTTTTTGTCGGTAATGGTTGTCTTTGTAGGACGGATGGCCGCAGTGGGGCAGGCGGCAACAGCCAGAGGGATCTCGCACAGATTATCCACTTCTTCATGATCGATTGCAGGGGGTTTGCGGTGATAGCCCAGAATGGCGATATCCGAGCAGTGTACGGCCCCGCACATATTCAGACAGCAGGCCATGGAGATCCTCAGCTGGGCGGGGAACCTCATCTGCCCGAACTCCTCGAAGAGCTCGTCCATGACCACCTTCACCGTTCCTGAAGCGTCCGTGGCCGGGGTATGACAGTGAATCCAGCCCTGGGTATGTACTATGTTGGTCAGTCCCGCGCCGGTGCCGCCAATGGGGAACTTGAAGCTTCCACCATCGAACTTGCGGCTCACCAGATCATCTTTCAAGGGCTGGACCTTGTCCTTGTTGTCCACCATAAACTCAATGTTGTTCCTGGTGGTCCAGCGCACATACCCGTCGCAATGCTTGTCCGCGATGTCCAGGACTTCGCGCAGGGTCTCCACGCTCATGATCCGGGGAGTGCCCACCCGCACGGAGTAGACCTCATCGCCGCTCTCGGCCTTGTGCATGAGCACGCCGGGTTCAATGATCTCATGCCAGAGCCATTTGCCCTTGTTGTTTTTGATGACCGGAGGCAAAAACTCCGAATAATGCCTGGGACCGATATCGGAGATTCGGTTTTCCATGGGTTTATCGGGATTGTATCCGGATGAAATAAATGCCATTTTTTTACCTCCTTATTTCGGATGACGTGATCTGTAATCAGCGATGTCGCGTTCAAAGCCGCCGGGCACTTCCTCTTCCTTCCAGAAGATGTAGGGAGTGAACCTGGGATGTTCAACATGCCTGGGATCTGCGGGAATGCCTGTGACTTCCAGCAGTTTCTGGAAACCCTGGCGCTTCATGGTTTCCCCCAGCCGTTCGCGGTTCTTGCCTTCTTCCATCCACCAATCCCAGATGTTTTCGATTACTTCCTTGATATTGTCATAAGGATCTTCCACCTTCATGAATGGAACCAGCAGTGAGCTCATCTGCGCGCCATCCAGGATGGGGGCTTTGGCCCCGGCCAGGATGCTCAGACCGCGGTCATTTCCAATACGCAGAGCCCTGGGCATGACATTGAGACAATGCATGCACCGGGTGCATTCACGGTCGTTGATTTTGAGCTTGCCGCCTTCCATCCACATGCACTTTGTGGGACAAAGGTCAATGACTTCCTTCTGGATATCAAAGGGACCCCAGTCCTTACCGGCGTGAGCACCACCGTTGGGCTTGAGCTCGCCGCCCACGTATGCGGCGACTGCTTCCTGGTCGATGCGGATGTCGTCGCGCCAGGTGCCGATAAAAGACAGGTCTGAACGGGCTATGGAGGCCACGCAGCCATTGGGGCAACCGTCGAATTTGAACTTGAACTTGTAGGGGAAGGCCGGCCTGTGCAGCTCGTCCTGGTACTCCATGGTCAACTGGTAGCACAGCTCCTGGGTATCAAAGCAGGCCCATTCGCAGCGGGACTCGCCCAGACAGGCTTCTGGAGTGCGCAGGTTGGAGCCTGACCCGCCCAGATCCTGGTTCATATTATGGGTCAGTTCAAAAAAGATCTCCTCAAGCTGGGGCGTAGTGGTTCCCAGCAGAATGATATCTCCTGTAGAACCGTGCATGTTGGTCACGCCGCTGCCCCGGAAATCCCAGAGGTCTGCAATCTGGCGCAGAAAATCGGTGTTGTAATACTTCCCGGCGGGCTGGTTGATGCGCATGGTATGGAAATGCGCAACACCGGGAAACTTTTCCGGCTGGTCGCAGTAGCGTCCGATGACTCCGCCCCCGTAGCCGAAGACGCCGACAATGCCGCCGTGTTTCCAGTGGACTTCCTTTTCAACGTAAGACAGCTCCAAAAGACCCAGCAGGTCATCCACCACATCCACAGGGATCTGGTACTGAATCTCGCTCTGTTTTTGAGTTCTGGACTCTGCCTGCCTTTTCAGATCAGACACGAAGCTGGGCCAGGGGCCGCTTTCGAGTTGATCCAGCAAAGGGGTTTCATGTTTAGGCATTGCAACTCCTCCTTGGATTATGTTTACTACCCTGTTTATATTAACCGCCCCACCTCATTAGCCGGTACGGTGACGGCTTAACCACTGGACTGGCACTTCTTTCAGCCGAACTTCGTGATTTTTCCCACAATGAAGGTTCGTTGTCAATAGTAATTTCCATACAGGATCGCTAATTTGATGCCGCAGCGTTTTGATTCCCAAGGGTAAGGATCTCCAGGGTCTTACCCGGCCTGCTCCAGCTCCTGCCATATTTCCGGGGCTACTTCGTAGCCCGTGTTCATGGCCTTTTCAAAATATTTTCTGGCTGCGGCAAAATCTTTTTTGTCCATGCAGGCCAGCCCCATGGTATTGTAGGCAGGACCAAAGTTGGGCTCGAGATCAATGGCCTTCTGGCACTGAGCCAGGCATCCGTCCAGATCTCCCTGCATATAATAGGCATTGCCCAGGGTCGCCTGGGCCTGTACAAACTGAGGATCAAAAGATATGGCCCGCTTCAGGGAAGCAATGGCCTTGTCCACATCTCCACGCTGCAGGTGCACGAATCCCATATTGCCGTGAGGCACTGCAAACCTGTGCCGGATCTTGCTGGCCATTTCATTGTAGCTGAAACAACCATCCAGATCCCCTTCATTCATGGCTATGCCGCCCAGCTGAACGTATGCTTCAGCCAGATCGGGCGACTTGCGGATGGCTTCCTGCAGATACCCTTTGGCGGTCTCAAAATCTCTCAGGGCCATGTAATGCACCCCGATGTTGTAATGAGTGACTGCGCACTCAGGGTTTTGTACCAGACCAGCCTTGAGTTCCTGAATCTTTGCCTCCACGTTGCTTTGAGTCATGCTTAAGCTCCTGATAAAATCTTATAATATAAAGCTTCTCACTTAGTGACTTACTCCTGAAACCCTGTCATAAAAAACAAAAAATTGGTATCAGTTAATAGTTAATAGTTGAAGAACAAACGCCTGAATTAACTGCCTTACCCAATTAACAATTAACAAATAACAGATAACTGGGTTGCGGGCGTTGCCCGCGTTAGATAGAAGGCTACCTTTCCTTGTACTTTTTATTTTCCCTTTTCAAGAGTTCGCTGTACCACAAGGAAAAATCGTACATGGCCCGGATCCTGTCTTCGTCGTTTATTATGCCCATGCACATTTCCAGAACACCCTGCCCGTAGGAGTTACTGTATTCCCTGGGCGGGCATTCATGCAGGAACATGCGCATAAGTTCCTTGCTGGTCCTCTGGGTCCCGTCTCTTCTGATCTCGATGGGATTTTTCGGTTCCTGAAAAGGATCCCAGCGATCATACCCGATCCTGTCAATAAATTTTTTCCTGCGCGGCGCCAGGGAATCGTATATGACTTTTTTATGCCTGTCCTGTTCCTGTTGGTTTTCTTCGCTCATGAACTACTCCCCGGATCCCAGGACCCATTCCCGGGTGGGTCCTTTCTGGTCTTTGGGCCTGGAATCACATGGCTGCTCCGTTGCATTGATGCCCAGATACTCTTGTCCATACTCGGTAAGCAATGCCATTGAAACAGGCACCAATAGTGTATGCAAACCGGTAAGTCTGGCCCCGATGCCTTTGACCAGCTCCTGGCTCAAGAGCAGGAGTTGCTCATGAAGCTTCTGCATGTCCACTGTGGGATACTGCACACCGGGCGCGAATCTGGACATGGAGCAGGATACTGTATTTTCACCAATCTTCATGGGCAGGCCGTAAAGTCGGCAGGTAAGCGGCCTGAATTTGTAGAGGATACACTTATCTTCCACAAGAAGGGGGCATTGTACCCTTTCCTTGCCGGCCCTTTTAAGGATTTCTTCTTCTGATACCCCGCCTTCATGGGCCTTGAAAAGCTGCCGTTTTATCTTGTGAGTCTTTCTGTCTGCCTTATCCGCTTCCACAAGGATCATGTTCCTGAATTCAGAATCCAGTTCCTGAAGCTTGTGATTCAGATACAGGGCCTCCACAAGAGTCAAATCAAAAAGGGCATAGCAGCAATCCGTGCAGCCATCGTCGCAGCGGACCTCCCCGGGATAATCCTCTTTCATCCTCTCAAATATACTGTCCACCCCCTGCATCAACTGCTCATATTTCAAAAAATAGGGGCTGAAATCTATGCTGATACTCATAGCTCCTCCTGATACCGATTATCTCCAGAAACAGGCCCAATATTGTATTATCTTTTCACAACTGTCAAACCAAAGCAGGCTCTGCCCGCATCCCAGGATAATGAACACCAGACAAAAAATAAGGGGAGGACGTAGCCCCCCCCTTATTTTTAGTGAATCCCTCGCAAATTACTGCTCTGTAACAGTAATAGCACCCTCTTCACAGACCTCAACACAGGATTCGCAGCCCAGGCACTCTTCCATATTGACAGGATCAGCCTTGCCGTCCTTGAGCTCGAATACTTCCACTGGACATACGTCAACACATTCGCCGTCGCCGGTACACTTGTCCATATCTACTGTTACCAGGTAAGACATAATAAACCTCCGATTTAATTAGTTTAACAATGATGATTAAATTTTGCCTTGAAACAAAGTAAAATGGGAGTTAGTCAAAATAACAAAGTGATGTCAAGCTGGATTTTCATTAATTTTTTTTAAAGGATAGACAATGAGATACAAAGGAATCAACCATATCGCCCTGGCCACCGGGGATTTAAACGCCACCATCAGATTCTGGCGCGATCTTGTCGGCCTGCGCCTAATAGCCGGCCTGGGCAAGCCCGGTTATCGCCAGTATTTCTTTGAAATAGGCCCCAGAGATATGCTGCTTTTTTTTGAGTGGAGCGATGTCCGGCCGCTACCTGAAAAAGACCACGGGGTCCCTGTTAAGGGTTCTTTCGGTTTCGACCACCTGGCCCTGGAAGTAGAAACCCTTGAAGACATCTGGCAGATCTATGATCGCTTCAAGGCAGCCGATATCTGGGTTTCCGAAGTACTGGACCACGGCTTTATTTATTCGCTGTACTCCTTTGACCCCAACAATATCGCCATCGAATTCTCCTGGGCCAATCCGGAATTCGACCTGCGCAATACCCCCAGGATGCAGGACAGCAAACCGGCATTCGAGGCCCATAACGGATCTGACCCTGTGTCCGGGGTCTGGCCCGCAGTCCAGGAACCCACTCTCAAGCAGGAGAGAAAGATCTATCCTGGAGAAGGCAGCGAATTACGCAACAAAGAGAATAAATGGTGATAAACAGTATGAGCCCGTATCTGTTTAGCGCTTTGCATGTGGCATGGGGACTGGTCTCCTGCTTTCCTGAATAAGCGCTAAACAGATACGTGAGCCCAGGGCGTCCAATGCAAATGAGCCGGCATTGCCGGCTCATTTGTCAATGCTTGAGAACATTACAGCGACACTTTGTGTTAATTATTGCCTCGGCCACCGGGGACAGGCACCCGGCACTTATTTTCCTAAGGAAGACTTACGGATTATTACAATAAGTGCGGGGAGCCAGTCACCTTCCAGCTTAAATAAAGTGTCGCTGTAGTGATATCACTACAGCGACACTTGTCAAGGCATCAGGTGGCCTCAATTTCCCGACGCACTCCTATGCCCACCTTCCAGAGAACAGTGATGATCAAAAATCCAATACCATAGATGCCCAGGGTGATGAGTATCTCAGGCCCTGATGGAGCATAGGTAAGGACTTCCTTCATGGGAGTGGGGACAAAGCCTGCTGTAATAAGACCCATGCCCTTTTCGATCCAGGTACTGATAAGAACCAGGACGCAGGCAAAGGCCAGGATGTTGTCCGCCTGCCGGTTTTTGGGAAAGAGCAGGATGAGCAGGGCTGCGACCCCGGCTGCAGTGGACGCCCACATGAAGCCGGAGAGCATGGTGTGCCCTTCCAGGCCGAAGTAGAGATATTGCCAGTGGGCCAGCTTGTCCGGGACCATGCTGTATCCGGCGGTGAATATCTTACAACCGATGAGAAACAGATATGCGGCCAGAGCATAGGTAACAATCTTGGCCAGGGACTGGATGGCTTCCCGGCCCGGATCCCATTTGGCGAAGATCTTCACGGCAAAGGCCAGCAGGATGAGCAGGGCCGGTCCGGCGGCAAAAGCCGAAGCCAGAAAGGACGGAGCCATGGAGGCTGTCAGCCAGAAATCCCGGCCGGGCAGACCGGCATACAGAAAAGCCGTTACTGTATGGATGCTGATGGCCCAGGGAATGGAGATATAAATAAAGGGCTTGATCCACTTGGGAGGCCCGACCCGCTTGCGTTCAGCCTGCAGAGTCACCCAGCCGATAAGAATGTTCAAAAACAGATATCCATTGAGCACCACCATATCCCAGAACAGGACCGAACTGGGAGTGGGATAAAGAACAACGTTCCATAGCCTCTGTGGCTGGCCCAGGTCCACCACGACAAACAGCAGGCACATGATAATGGTGGCCACGGCCATGAACTCACCTAGAATGAGCATCCTGGCGAAAGCCTTATGGTTATGCAGATACATGGGGATGACCATCATGACCGCCGAGGCGGCGACTCCAACCAGGAAGGTCAACTGGGCAATGTACAGTCCCCAGGAGACGTCCCGGTTCAGGGCGGTCACAGAAAGCCCCTGATCCAGCTGTTGCAGGTAGGCCCCGAAACCCACTCCAATGACCGCCAGCAGCACCAGCAGCCATATCCAGTATAAAGCGCTTCCTTTTATTGCTTTCTCGAGCATTTTACACCCCTTAAATTAGATAATAGACTTGTGGGTCAGTGCCCAGTTTGGGTTTGCGCACCAGAGAGTATCTTTCTCTTAAGACCTTGCGTACATCTGAATTGGGGTCGTTCAAATCCCCGAAAAGGATCGCACCCTCGGATGCCTCAACACAGGCTGGCATATCCCCCTGATCCAGAAGATGAGCACAAAACTCACACTTTTCTACGACTCCCATTTCCCTGGTGGGATAGTCATGAACCAGCTGGTCATCATCCAGAAAATTTCTGGGGTTGAAGTAATTAAAGCTCCTGGAGCCGTAGGGGCAGCCCGCCATACAGAAACGGCAGCCTATGCAGCGGTGGAAATCCATGAGTACAATCCCGTCATCACGGGAGAAAGTGGCCTGAGTGGGACATACCCGCACGCACGGGGGATTGTCGCAGTGGTTGCAGAGAGAAAGAAAAGGGATGCTTTTCTTGTCTTTGAGGTAACCATGAGACTGGTCATGGAACAGATTGTAGAAAGGCTCCTTCCAGATCCACTTGATATTTTGATCATTGGGAATGTCAGGCACATTGTGCAGCTTGTGGCAGGCCTCTATGCACTTATCCATGAGCTCATCATTGAGTTTTTCTGAGTCTATTACCATAGCCCAGCGCTCAGCCCTGAGCCTGTCTGCACTCTGTCTGGGTCCTGACCTGGCGCCGGCCAGGGAAGGACAGATGCTCCAGCCCAGTGCCGCCATCCCCGCAAACTTGATGAATTTTCTTCTGCTGTTTTTCATTATTATCCCCCCTAAGGCTCGATGTGGCAGTCCCAGCAGTAAGGATCCACCGCTGTGGCGTTATGGCAGCGGTCGCAAAACTCTTCCTTGTCGCTGTGACAATACATACAGGTTTTGGTCAGGCTCATGGGATAGCTTTCCTGCTTGAGCTCGCTCCAGTACTCCTGATACCCCTCACGCACGTAGAGGTCGCGCCATTCATCGAGCATGTTCATGTGCTCGGCGCGCATGAACTCCGTGCTCTCTATACACCTTTCGTAGTCTTCCGGGAGTTCCAGTTCCGGGGTGGAATAGGCTTCAGCCCCGAGATTGTACCAGAAGGGAAAGGTCATGAACAGGGCGAATATGATCAGCCCCGGAATGATCTTATTGGCATCGTACATTATTCATCCTCCTTACCAGGCAAAGGTTCACCCCGCAGGTCGGTCTGACGATCCTCCCCGGGAAGAATCAAGGCGTTGGCCAGCAGCTCATGCACCCCGCATACGCCTACGTCCGGCACCCAGTATTCCATGGAGGCGCTCAGGGTGGCCCTGTCGATTGCGCATACATTGGCCAGGGTATTGACCCCCTTCCTGTCGCGTACAAACTTGACAGCATTGGCCCTGGGCAGACCGCCCATCATCCTGAGTTCTTCGTTTTCCCCGGGATTCAGCCCTGATCCGGCGCCGCAGCAGAATGTCTGCTCCTTGATGGTCCCTTCGGGCATCTCATAGAAGTGGTTGCAGACATTATTAATGACATACCTGGGTTCTTCCAGAAATCCCATACCCCGGGAGGGGTTGCAGGAATCGTGAAAGGTGACCTTGAGATGATCGTTGCGGGACTTGTCCAGAGGAAGCTTCTTGTGCTTGATGAGATCGGCCACGAATTCCACGATATGGATCATCTTGGTGGAGGCTGCATGATCAAACCTGGTCCCGGTAATGGGAGAAACAGGCACCTCCAGAAACTCCGGAGGGCCGTTCATGGTGTCCATATACTGATGCAGTACACGCCACATATGCCCACACTCGCCACCCAGGATCCATTTCACGCCCAGGCGCTCGGCTTCGTGATACATCTTGGCGTTTAGCTTTTTCATCATCTCATGGGAGGTGAAAAAGCCGAAGTTCCCGCCTTCCGAGGCATAGGTGCTCCAGGTGATGTCCATGCCGTACTCTTCCTGCAGGTAATGAAAAAGTATCAGGTAGCCCATGCAGGTAAAGATGCCGGGCTCTGCGAACACGTCTCCTGATGGGGTAATAAAAAGTATGTCCGCGCCCTTCTTGTTGAAGGTGGGCTCGGGTTTGATCCCGGTGGCCTCCTCAATATCATCGCAGAGAAAGTCGATGTTGTCCTTGAAGGTATGCGGAGGCAGGCCCAGATGGTTGCCCAGGCGGTTGCAATTGGCCACCGGCTTGCCGATCCATTCCGTCTGCAGTCCCAGCAAATTCAGAAGCTCCCGGCCGATGATGGTGATCTCGGCCTGGTCAATGCCGTAGGGACAGTAGACAGAACAGCGCCTGCACTCGGTACACTGGTAGTAGTAATACCAGATTTCCTTTAAGACCTTTTCGTTGAGTTCGCGTCCTCCGGCCATGCGTCCCAGGATCTGGCCGGCTTTGGTCATTTCACCGCGGTATACCGAGCGCAGGAGCTCAGCCCTAAGCACAGGCATATTCTTGGGATCTCCGGAGCCGATGAAGAAATGGCACTTGTCGGCGCAGGCTCCGCAGCGCACGCAGATATCCATGAATACCTTGAAAGAGCGAAACCTTTGCAGCCTGTCCTTCATGCCCTCCAGAAATGTTTCCTTCCAGTTTGCAGGAAGCTTCCAGTCTTCGTCCGTGGGATTCCAGCTCCTGGCATTGGGCATGCCTACCGCTTCCAGGGATGCTGCATCCGCAGAATAACAGTACCTGCCGGGCTTTATCTCCAGAGGTACATCCATCCAGTCCAGCTCAGGCGGATGGTGACTGATATTTCTGTACAGTACATCCGGTTTTGGTGTAGCCATTATCGTTTACTCCTTCTTTTCAGCATTTTCATCTGGGGTTTCATCTCCGGAAGCTTCCTCAGCCTTTTCCTCCAGAGGCTTTTCCACCGGCAGCCCGGACTCGACCATCACTGCCCTGTTTTCGTCTTCATAAGACTGATAACTATGGAACTTCACCGGATAATTCCAGGGATTTTCATGATGTTTTTCGCGGCTGTCATTGGGAAGGTTCCTGGTGGGGCTCAGGAATACACCGCCCAGATGCATAAGCTTGCTGAAGGGAAAATAAATGAGCAGCACAGAGACCAGGAACAGATGCACAAAGAAAGTGGTGCCGATTCCCTCGGGCACTGTGGGACTGAACTGAACCAGGCCCATGGCCAGCTCCTTCACCGGCATGAGATCTGTCTTAAAGGCCCCGATATAGCGCATCAGCATGCCCGAAATTACGATCCCGATAATGAGAAAGAGGGGAAAGTAATCCGCCGGCTGGGAGATATAGCGTACAGTAGGTACCAGCAGCCTTCTCAGGAGCAGGTAGCCCAGGGCCACCAGAATGAGTACGCTTGAAAGGTAAAGAGCCGGGCTTAAGATCTGGAACATGCTGTCCATGTGATCCATGGTCACGAAAATCTCCGGAACCGGCTCAGTGAAAAACCGCATGTGACGGAGAAAAATCACCAGGAAAGTGTAGTGAAATATCAGGGCGAAAATCCACAGCCACTTGCTGGAAGAGTAGGCGATGTGGGGTCCCTGATGCAGTTCCACCTTGGTATTGCGGAACAGGGAGCGAAAAAGGAAGACTTCAAAGAACATGCGGCCCACAACCCCCAGTTTGGTCCCCGGATTGTCCAGCCTGTTCCACTTGTCCTTGAACATGGGCAATGACTTTCTGGCCTGCCCGCAGGTTGTAGGTATGCGAAACGGCACCGGGGTCTTTCCCCATTGGACCACCCTGACCACAAAGCCCACGATAAATACCAGAACCGCCACATAAGGTATGATTACTCCGAAAAGAGCTCCCATCCCCATGGCTCCGGCGCCTATCATGGCGATCAAGATCAGGGCTACAACCAGAATCAGTGAATAAATCGCTTTCATGTGCTGCAACCTCTTTTAAAGATTAGACATTATACAAAAAACCATAAACTATTCCGCAGCGTTTTTTGCTATGGCTCTCTCCAGAAGCTTGTGGGTACGGTGGTGAAACATTTCTGAACGTTGCTTCCAGAGCTGCTCTCTGCAGGCCATATAGATGTCGAAAGCCAGATATGTCAGCCGGTCCATCCTGTAAATCAGATCCAGCCATTGTTCATGTAACTTGTCGGCTTCAATCTCCCGCCCGCACACTTCCCAGATGCTTTCGCGCAACAGGGGCATAAAACCAAGTGCCGTGGCAGGGTCAAACCCCTGTACAGCCCTGATGCGGACTATTCCATCCAGATACTGACGCATTTTCTCATGGTCGTTGTCCTGCAAAAGCTCGTCAAACATTTTCTCCATGTTCACCCTGAAGGTGTAGCCTACTGGGTTGTTGAACTGGCCGGGATTGTCTTTGAAAAAACGGGCGGATTCATCCGGGTAGGTATCAGTAAACTTCTTAAGCCATAAGTTAAGAATTTGGACCTTGTTCTGTTTAATGCTTTTATCCAGAACCATGAAATGATCCCTGTCCTTTATTTAACATTAGTGACCAGGGCGGACTGTGCCCGCAACCTAAAGATAAGAAAAGAGTTTTGATAAAATGGGGTATCTGAAATCCCTGTCTTCCAGGATCCTGCATGGATACTGTTGGGCATTTTCTAAACTACCCGGAGTGAATCGTCAAGCAAGATTTGAGAAAAAAATAACAAGTACAAACTCAAATCTTTAGGCGCTTAGTACAAATTTCAAACAAACATGTTGGTCGTTAAAATCGGTTCCTGGTTCCTGGTTCCTGGTTCCTGGTTACCTATTGTTCCCAGGCTGGAGCCTGGGAACAAGAAAAAGATAAAGAAAAGAAAAAGATAAAGAAAGAAAAAAAAAGAAAAGAAAAAAATCCTTGCTTGCATGTTTGTGGGGACAGTGTTTGTGGGGACAGGCACCTCAGCACTTATTTTTTTATTGAACAAGATCTGAACAGTCAAAAGTTTTGTAACTTCTCAATAACTCCAGGCGATCTTACACTAAGAAAATACCTGGATTCCGGCTTTCGCCGGAATGACGAATGAAAACAGGTCGTTGCCTTGTGATGTCATACCGGCGGAAGCCGGTATCCAGGAATACTGCCCGGAGTTTTTGAAAAGTTACAAAGTTTTTTTGTAATCATTTGTTTTTATTAGTTTTTTTGACAGATCTATATGTCTTTCGGGTCAGGCTATGTATCTATCCAAATTCATTGACATAATTTCTTACAACCAGGAACGAAGAACCAAGAACTTTGAACTCTCAAGAACAAGATACAGATTATAAAAAATAAGTGCCGGGAGAGCCAGTCCCCGTGCACAACGCGTCCTGCAAGGGTTAACCGGATGATGCCCCGAAGGGGCCACTTTTTCCGTGCAAGGTCGCGGAAAAAGTTTAGACTTACTCCTGAAACCCTGTCAGAAAAAACAAGAAAAAATTGAGCCATGGCGGGGGTTCAGCACTTGGCACTGGGACTGTTTCATTTTTGGACACTAAGCTCAGGTGCTCCCCCCCGCCGCGCAAGCGGCTGATGCCTTTTTCCTTGCGGGTCCTGTCACGCCTGTGGCGTGATTGAATGCAGCGACAGCTGCCCTGAAAGGATTCAACTGGGGTCTTGCCCCGTGAAACAACGCTGAAAGCGTTCCTGCGGAGCAGGG
>PWSL01000515.1 GCA_003563255.1 Desulfonatronospira sp.
GCTCCGCGTCCACAATGACCGCAGGAGCGGTCGGGCTACGCTCCCACGCAGAGCGTGGGAGCGATAAACCCCCAGATTATGCAGGCATTATGTAACACTTATTTTATGACAAACCCTTAGTTTAGGCTTTTGTTCTTCAACAATTAACAATTAACAATTAACTGATAACAATTTCATGTTTTTTATGACAGGGTTTCAAGAGTAAGTCACTTAATTAAACTGCAACCAGCGGAGACTATCATGCATGAAGTAAGTTTTGACCAGATTATCAAGGATTATCTTACCGGAGAGGACCTGCAAATGACAACCTATGAGGATATCAGGCAGTCTCTGGCCAGGATCCTGGTGGAGGAAAAAGGATATCCCCATGACAATATCATTCCAAGATATGAACTGGAGCTGGATCTAACTGACAGAAAATACACAATAAAGATCGACTTTGTCGTCATTTTTGATAATCGCCCGGTTTTAATCCTGGGTTTCTGTCCAGGTGCAGTATCAACATTCATTACCCAGTATGTCAGTGCAGGCAGATTGATCCCTGAAGGACCGGCTTCTTTTGCCGTGATAACCGATTCCAAGGATGCATCTCTAGTGCGTATCAGCGACAAAAAAGAATTATGCCGGGGTTTTCATTGTATACCCACCTGGGACTATCTTCAAACTCTGTACCATGAGTGTGAACACGCCATTTTTTCACCCGAAAGACTAGAAAAGGAAAAAAGGGTGGCACATGCCATGTTTGCCCTGAGCGACGGATACTGCTCTGACAAGTGCACTCCTACCACTGGAAAATTTCAGGACCGTTCCCGGAGTTGATCACCCTTTTCATACTCTCTCTGTCTGCCTTGGCGGTCCCCACCTGACCAACAACAAGTCCCGCAGCATAGTTTGCCGTCATGCAGGCTTCCTGCAATGATTGACCGGTCTGAAGGCAGATTCCCATGACTGCTATAACAGTATCTCCTGCCCCGGTTACGTCAAAGACCTTTTTTGCACTGGTTGGAAAATGAAGAATTTCCTTGCTGTCTTTAAACAGCACCATACCCTGGGGTCCTAAGGTAATGAGAAGGTTTTCAAGGTTTCGGCTTTGAATAATTTTTTTACCAGCCCTGATGATATCCTTGTTGGACTTTATAACTACTCCGCTGCCTTCCTCAGCTTCCTTCTGGTTTGGTGTCAACAGGAAAGTATTTTTATATACCTTAAAATTTCTAATTTTTGGATCCAGCACAATTTTTTTATCAGACAGTGCTGTAAGAAACTGTTTACTGACCATCCCTTTTCCATAATCAGAAATCAGAATGTATTCACCCAATATGTTTTTTTTGATATTGTAGATTATGTCTTTTATAAACCCAGCGTCCATCCTGTTGTTGCTTTCTTTATCCACTCTGACTATCTGCTGAGTGTTGCCTATAACTCTCGTTTTAACCGTGGTTTTTCTCTTTGGAGATTTTATAAGAATATGTTCGATTTCCTCCTGTTCCAACAGAAGCCTGATTTTGTCGCTGTGCTCATCATCACCGGTGACGCTTATAAGAAATGGTTCACCCCCCAGGCTTTTAATGTTTGCTGCGACATTGCCGGAACCTCCAAGACTGTAGGTTTCTTTCTGGACATAAACTACAGGTACAGGTGCTTCCGGAGATATTCTTGACACCTCGCCCCATTGATAGTGATCCAGCATTATATCACCCACTACCATCAGGCGCTGTCCCAGTATCATATCCAGATTCTGCAGCAATTTATCTTTAATATTGATGTCATTAAACATACGCTGAAACTTTATAATCACGTCACAGCCATGACAGCTGGAGGGTCGGCTGAAAGTGTTTGTTTCGACTCCGGGGATTGATGAAGAGATTTTTCGGCATCAGAACTCATTTTATGAAACAAGTGGATCCCGGAGGAGCCAGTTCCTGTGCCACATGCAAAGCGTTAAACAGATACCACATCCACAATCTATGCTTACCGCCTAAACAGATACATCATCAGATTTCATGCCGAGACATTCCATGAGACTATCTAGTTCCTTGCTGTTTTTGTATTGAAAAACTAGTTTTCCTTTATTTTCGTTGCCCTGCATGCTCACATGAAGTTTTTCATTTAACCTTTGTTTTATCCTGTTTTCCATTTCAATTGCAAAATTGTTTTTCTTGTCATTACCTGGAGTTGTTTTCTTTTCTTTTAAACTGTTTTTCACAAGTTCTTCTGTCTGACGAACTGACAAGTTTTTAGAAATAATTTTTTGAGCTAGTTCAAGCATCATCGTTTCACTTTTAACTCCCAGTAAAGCCCTTGCATGCCCTGGGCTCAGACTCATGTCTTCAACCATGTTTCGAATTTCTTCCGG
Source organism: Desulfonatronospira sp. (assembly GCA_003563255.1). Taxonomy (GTDB): domain Bacteria; phylum Desulfobacterota; class Desulfovibrionia; order Desulfovibrionales; family Desulfonatronovibrionaceae; genus Desulfonatronospira. Next base: position 2,357 of record PWSL01000515.1, read on the forward strand.
CAATTTGATCAGTCTTAAAATGTTTGCCAGTTGGGGCCTGCTCTTGCCTATTTTATCCGCTAGTTCTTCCTGGTTTATACCAAGTTCCGACTGTAATTGCTGCAAGGCATAAGCCTGCTCCATCGGGTTTAAATCCTCACGCTGAAGATTTTCGATAAGGGCAATGGCCAGCACCTGTTTATTATCAAATTCTCTGATGAGCGCAGGTACAGTATTGTGTCCTGCTTCAATACTGGCTCTCCAGCGTCTTTCCCCTGCAATGATTTCATATTCCTGGTTTTCGTTGCGCCTGACCAGAATAGGCTGCAGTACACCATTTTCTTTGATTGATGAGGCAAGTTCCTGGATGCTCTCCTCTGAAAATTTTTTTCTGGGCTGAAAAGGGTTAGGCTTTAATTTCTGGACATTCAACTGGACACTGTCTGTTGTAGTTTCTTCGTAAAAACTGGGTTTAATCAGTGCATCCAAGCCTTTACCCAGCCCTTTTTCCTGTTTTTTCATTTTTATACCCCGGCTTAAATATTACTCGCCAATATTTACATAAACCAATTGCGCATCAGTGAGATAAGTATTAATATACATGCAGTACAGCGTAAACAACGCGGGACTCGCCCGCAATCTTAATTTGAAAAGGAGGATGTATGGATTCTCAAAAGCAAGTCCAACCATATTACAATGAAAGAGGACAGTTATCTGGTGTATGGATTTCTGCCCAGAAATGGCTGCAGCACCAGACAGACCTGGAAAATATTCTTCTGGAACAGGAAAGAAAGCCGGCCAGTCCAGCGGAACCAATGCACGAATGGATGAATTTTTTGTCGTATTGGGACTTCAATTACCCAGTGGAAAAAAAAGTAGTCTGTCAAAGCTGTGGCTGCGCATCAGATGACTGGACTCAGGATTCTCCTAAAAAATTCTATTTACGTAACGCCAGCCTCGGAGGTCTGGTGGCATTCGTATGTCTCGGATGTCAATCCCGGGTTACAAAAAAACATTTCAAGGATCACATCCTGTACGAATGTTCAGACTTAAACTGTAAAGTCAGGTAATTCTGTCGCCTCATCTGATACATAATATCCATTCAGTTTGTGTTTGTGCAGGATATGTGTCGCAGGGACCGACCCAAGGCCGGTTCCGGTACCACCTGAATGGTTTTGATACATAATCAGATGAGGCGACATTTTATAATACCTATTGCAGCCTTTTAATTATTTCTTTTGCCAACTGCAGATATGCATGGGATCCAGTGGATCTGATATCGTAGGCCAGAACAGGTTTTCCGTGACTGGGTGCCTCAGACAGGCGTACATTCCTGGGAATTATGCTGTCAAAAGTCTGGGCCATAAAATGCCTTCTAACTTCATTAATAACCTGATGACAAAGCCTGTTTCTTTTATCAAACATAGTTAATGCAACCCCCAAAAGTTCGAGGTCATGATTTAATCTTTTTTTGATCAACTCATATGTCTCGAACAGCCTGGCTATCCCCTCCAGTGCATAATATTCGCATTGCATAGGTACTAGTAGACGGTTTGATGCACACATGGCATTGATTGTAATCATGCCCAGGGATGGTGGACAGTCCAGAATGATGTATGAGTATGACCCGGTAATTTTTTTGAGCATATTATACAGGTAATACTCCCGGTCAGTTTTGTCGTTCAGTTCAAGCTCAGCAGCAACGAGATCTTTGCTGGAGGGAATTACATCCAGGTACTTAAATTCAGTCTGAACTATGAGATGGTCCGGGTCAACTTCTCCGGTAATTCCTTGATAAAGTGAGAATTTCAGGTTTTCGATATTTAACCCCAGGCCGCTGCTGGCATTGGCCTGGGCATCGCAATCCACGAGAAGCACCTTCTTTTCCATAACCGCCAAGGAAGCGGCCAGGTTAACTGCAGTTGTGGTTTTACCTACACCTCCCTTCTGATTAGCGACAACAATTTTCCAGATCACTATAAATCTCCTTGATAATGCAGGATGTTTCACGTGAAACAATAAGCGGCATGCTGTTTATCTTAGCCAGGTTATGCCAGAAACACAAGATAAAGTAGTGCATTTATCTAGTGCTGGCTTTGCCCGCAACCCAGTAAAGAAAAGAGTTTTTTTGGTTTTTGTGACAGGGTTTCAGGAGTAAGCCACTAAACTCTGCAGGGCAAAAGAGTCTGCCTACGGAATACACGGAATATCACGGAATATGCGTTGCTTCGCAACGTTTTAAAACTTCCGTGCCCTTCCGTGTGTTCCGTGGGCATAACCTCTTGGCTTTCTTTGAAAATGAAGCAACCTGTTGTTCCGAAACTTGTGCTAAGCGCCTAAAGCAGGTTATGCCCGCAACCCAAGAAAAAGAAGTGCTCTTATCCTCATTCGCAACAATTGAACCCGGTAATCTGCAAAGATTCCCTGCCAAGTCTCTCAGCGCGATAAATATTATATGGGATCACGGTGAACCACAGCAACGAAGGAAATCCACGGTGTATGTTTTACCGGTCAGGGCAAGGTACGAGAAGTATGTCTCTTTTCTGTTGATAGCAAGTATGTTAAAAAAAAACAAGCCCTGCAGGTGTATGATCTGCAGGGCTTGATTTTAGATAATATATTGATATAATTTGATTAATCTGTTTCTAACGCGGGCTTTGCCCGAAACCCAATAAAGAAAAGAGCTAATTTGACAGGATTAACCACGCCAAAGACGTGTGGCAGGCATAGATTAAGAGATTGATGAAGAAAAAATCATTTTTGTCCTGGCTCCCAGTTTATCCAGCTGCTTCTCTAAAATGTGGCTGGAGCCACAA
>PWSL01000504.1 GCA_003563255.1 Desulfonatronospira sp.
AGATCAGAGATCAGAGATCAGAGATCAGAGATCAGAGATCAGAGATCAGAGATCAGAGATCAGAGATCAGAGATCAGAGATCAGATGTCAGATGTCATTAAAATCAAAGAGTTATGTAGATTTTTGATATCTAAATTTTTCATTCTCCGACTTTTTGCAGGTGCATCATACCAGAGACAGGCACAATTATGTGTCGTTGTCGGGTTAATTATCGTTTCAAATCTTCCAAAAGTCAATGTGTCAGGTGAATAGATTTTCCAGTACCCTGGAGATTTTTTCAAGATTTTCTTGTTTTTTTATGACAGGGTTTCAGGAGCAAGTTGCCAATACGGCCATCTTTAGTCTTTGGCCTGCCTGCGCCTGGAGTGCAGAACTGGTTCGGTATAGCCGTTGGGCTGACTGCGCCCCTCAAACACCAGATCACAGGCCGCCTGAAAGGCTGGACTGGAATCCAGGTTTCTAGTCATGGGTCTGTACAGCAGATCGCTGGAGTTCTGGCGGTCCACAACCCCTGCCATGCGCTTCAGGATCTGCATAACCTCTTCTCTGGTGCACAGACCATGATGCAGCCAGTTGGCCATGTGCTGGCTGGATATACGCAGGGTGGCCCTGTCTTCCATGAGTCCTGTGTCACTTATATCCGGCACAGTGGAGCAGCCTATGCCCTGCTCCACCCAGCGCACTACATAACCCAGGATGCTCTGGGCGTTTATCTCCAGTTCCTGACGAATTTCTTCAAACGAAGGCATTTTGTCCTTTAAAACCGGGATGTTCAGCAGGTCGTCCAGTTTTGCCCGGCGCTGTCCTTCAAATTCAGCCTGGCGGGCGTACACATCCACCTGATGATAATGCGTGGCGTGCAGGGTGGCGGCAGTGGGAGAAGGCACCCAGGCACAATTTGCCCCGGCCAGGGGATGGGCAAGTTTGTTCAGGACCATCTCGCGCATCTCCGCCGGTTTGGGCCACATGCCTTTCCCGATCTGGGCCCGGCCCCGAAACCCGCAGGCCAGGCCTGTATCCACATTCCAGTCTTCGTATGCAGTTATCCAGGGTTCTTTTTTCATGTCTCCCTTGCGCACCATGGCCCCGGCCTCCATGCTGGTATGGATCTCGTCACCGGTGCGGTCCAGAAAACCTGTATTGATGAAGATAATTCTATCTCTGGCGGCCCGAATACATTCCTTGAGGTTCAGGGTGGTCCGGCGCTCCTCGTCCATTACCCCCACCTTCAGGGTATTGCGGGGCAGGCCCAGGGCATCCTCCACCCTGGAAAAAAGCTCACAGGTGAACTGCACCTCTTCCGGGCCGTGCATCTTGGGCTTGACTATGTACAGGCTGCTGCTGCGGCTATTGCGAAAGCGCCCCTGGCCCTGCAGGTCGTGCATACCGGCCAGAGCGGTAATCATGGTGTCCAGGATACCCTCGAAAATTTCGCGCCCCTGGCCGTCCAGGACCGCATCAGTGGTCATCAGGTGCCCGACGGTGCGCACCAGCATCAGACTTCTGCCTGGCAGGCAAAAACTCTGCCCGTCAGGTGAAACGTAGCTTCTGTCGGGATGCATTTCGCGTTTGATCAACTGGTCGTTTTTATTAAAGACCGTCTCCAGTTCACCCTTAAAAAGCCCCAGAAGATTGCTGTAAACCAGGGTTTTGTCCTCGGGATCCACTGCAGCCACTGAATCCTCGCAGTCCAGGATGGTAGTCACTGCAGACTCCAGGACCACATCCTTCACCCCGGCCGGGTGCCTGCCTCCCACAGGATCGTCCGGGTCTATAAGTATCTCTATATGCAGGCCGTTATTTTTCAGAAGAATGCACTCAAGCCTGTCCTTACCGGCATAACCGGCAAACTGCTCCGCATTGGCAAGCCCGGAAGTGCTGTTGTCCTGCTGGCGGACCATGAGGGCTTTTCCCCGGGGGGAATCCTGCAGCTCAAAACCCACGGCCTGGCTGTAGGATCCTTCCTCCAGAGGAGCTGCCCGGTCCAGGAACCCGGCAGCGGATTTGACTACCATTTCCCCGCGCACCGGGTTGTAGTCCTGCCCTCTTTGTGCCCCCTGGATATCCGGAATGACGTCTGTGCCGTACAAAGCATCGTACAGGCTTCCCCAGCGGGCGTTGCAGGCATTTATGGCGTAGCGGGCGTTATTGACCGGCACCACAAGCTGCGGCCCGGCAATGGAGGCAATCTCAGGGTCCACCCCGGTGGTGGAAATGATGAAGTCTTCCCCTTCAGGCAGAAGATATCCTATATCGTAGAGAAACTTTTTGTACTCCTGGCCGGGATGTTCCAGGCCGCGCCTTTGCAGGTGCCACTGGTCTATGGAGTCCTGCAACTCCCGGCGTCTGTCCAGCAGAGCCTGGTTGCGCGGTCCCAGATCCTGGACAATCTCCTGCAGGGCCTTCCAGAACTGCAGGGAACTGATGCCTGTCCCCGGAGTAATCACGTTTTCCACCAGTTCCGACAGAGGCTCAGCCACCTGCAGTCCCGCCCATCTTACATATTCCATTCAGGACCTCCTTTTTTACCGCAGCCGCGGTCTTTCTTATAATGCGTATGCTCGGCAGGCCAATGTTATACATGGGTCTGGATACTGTAAAGAAGCAAAAAATGAAGCAGCCAGGGAGTCAGGGGTAGTTGAGCTGCATGCCGCAGCCGGTGGCTCTCAGGGGCAGGTCCGCAGCCAGGGCGGTGCGGGAATAAAAGTCAGTGCAGTGACAGGCGTGCAGGCCTGTCAGATTAAGTGTCTTGAGAAAGTCAATGGTCCCGGCCAGCTGCTCCTCATCCGGCGACTGCAGATGCAGCCCGCCTATTATATCCACCACCCGGTCCTCTCCGGTTACCTTGCGGGCATGGTGCACGATATTGCATATCCCGGAGTGGGAGCAACCCGTGACTATCACCAGTCCTTCAGGGGAGATGTATGCCAGGGCGGTATCATCCGGGACATAATCCGGTCTGAAGTCGTCGGTTTTCCAGCCCAGTGCTTTGCGGGATTCAAAGAAGGTAATGCGGGGGATTTCACCCAGCCAGACCAGGCCCGGGGTGATATAAACCGGCGTAGTGGAGAGTTTCAGGGGAAAATGCTGCTCAACCTTGTCCTTAGACAGCATACTGCCCTGGTCCACTCCCCGCTCGTCCATTACGCTTTCAAAGGTCCTGGGGTGGGCCAGCACCTGTGGCCTCTTGTGCGGCCGGCCTTCCAGGGCCGCCCGGGCATACATGCGCACCAGCTCTGTCATGCCCCAGGTATGGTCCAGATGTCCGTGGGACAAGGCTATTGTGTCCAGTTGCAGCAGGTCCAGGCCGGCAGTCCCTGCATTGCGCAAAAAGACATCGCTGAAACCGCAGTCCAGAAGGATTGTTCGGCCCTGTACCTGAATAAAAAGGGACAGGGCCGGTTCAGCCAGAAAGTACCGGCTAATGAAGGTGTTGTTGTCTGCCAGAACTGTCAGCTGCATGGCTGTTGCCCGTGCCGGAGAGCTTGGCTGGTTTGTTATTAATGCGGATTAAATGCTTTTTCTCTGCAGCTTCTGGGACTGAAGCCTTTCTATGGCCCGGATAAGACCGAAGTCCTTGGGCTCCACGAAAGTCGATGCGTCACCGGAGGAATCCGCCCTGCCGGTACGCCCTATGCGGTGGGTATAGCTTTCAGCGGTATCCGGCATGTCAAAGTTGACTACATGGCCGATTCCGGCCACGTCAATGCCCCTGGAGGCGATGTCCGTGGCCACCAGGATATTGAAGCTGCCCCTCTTGAAGTCTTTCATGACCCTTTGACGGTTGTTCTGGGACATATTCCCCTGCAGATCCCTGGCCCTGAATCCGGCCTGGCTCAGGCGTCTGGCGATCCTGGTGGCCATGTGCTTGGTCCTGGTGAAAACCAGGGTGGCCCCGTCCTGTTTCTCCCTCAGCAGATCAATGAGCATTTCCGCCTTGGGCCTGCGCTTTACCGGGTAGAGGCACTGACTGATGCTGTCTAAGGCCCTTTCATGGTTTACCTGCACCCGGACCGGATCCTCAAGGATCTCATCGGCCAGAGTACGGATATCAGCAGGCATGGTGGCTGAAAAAAGCATGTTCTGACGTTTAGCAGGCAATAACTTCATGATGCTGCGGATATCCGGCATAAAGCCCATATCCAGCATACGGTCGCATTCATCCAGGACAAGGGTCTCAACCCAGGATAGATCCACTGCCCCGTCCCCCGCAATATCCAGGAGACGTCCAGGACAGGCTGCCACTATCTCTGCTCCCGAGCGCAGTTTGTGTACCTGTCCGGCCTTACTTACCCCACCGTAGACCGATACGCACCTGAGTCCGGTCTTGCGCCCCAGCGCTACAAAAAAATCATGGGTCTGTTCCGCCAGTTCACGGGTGGGTGAAAGAACCAGCACCCGGGGTCTACCGCGCTTGCCCTGCAAAAGCCTTTGCAAGGCGGGCAGCACAAAGGCAGCGGTTTTCCCGGTGCCGGTCTGGGCCAGGCCCATGATATCCCTGCCCTGCAGACCGAATGGTATGGCCTGCTCCTGGATTGCAGTAGGTTCTTTGTATCCGCAGGCCTTAATTCCGGCCTGGATCCTGGGGTCAAATTCAAACTTTGAAAAAAACATTACAATTGTCCTTGGTAAAAAAATAATTAAAATCTGCACCGATGCACTCTTTCGGTACAGGCGCTATAAAGCTTACGGTTCAGTGGTACGGAATGCTGGATACCCGGCGGGATTCGCTTTGGGAAGAATGCAGGCACTCTCGACTTAAGACTTTTCTGGTTTTCACGTATATGTTCAGCGCTTTGCCTGTAGCATGGGGACCGGCTCTTCCGGGACTCACTAGTCTCAGATAATAAGGCGTTTTGAGCACCAAACCATGTTCAAAAGGGATTCCTCAGTGTCTTTCCCCTGCCTTCATAAAAAGCGCTAAAGAGTTATGTATACACATGTTTTGCAAAAAGCAAGTAATATTTGAATTCTTTTAAAACTAACGCGGGCTTTGCCCGCAACCCAGATAAGCAAAGAGTTTTTTTGCCCACAGATCACACAGATTGACACAGATAAAAGAGATTGAAGAAGCATGTTTTTTCCTTGCGGGAATAAGAACCCGCAAGGAAAAGGCATCAGCCGCTTCGCGGCGAAAAAACTTACTCC
>PWSL01000176.1 GCA_003563255.1 Desulfonatronospira sp.
TGACCAACTTGACTCCGGGAGATTTCAAAAACATCCGGGATATCCATATTATGAGGAGCAATACAGTCAATCATAAATCACTCTTAGCCGCCCTTGAACAGGAATCCAGGCTCAAAGAACAGCAGGAAGGCAAAAAATGTGGGTTTTAACTATGGAACCAGGCATCAGATCATTCAAGGCTCTTGTTTTAACATTTGGCAAAAACTCTGTCAGTCTGGCCGGTGCAGTTGAAGACAGAGTGTTTCAGTTGATGAATTACTGGTCAAATTTAGACTCCGGCAGACAATGGGTCAGTCTGAAGGGCCAGGGGAGCCCAATGATAAATATCTGTTCAGCACACAATACTGTGCTCAGTAGCGACGTCTTTGAAGGCTATGACTATATATTCCTGATAGGTGACCTTGACTCTGCAGAAGTATTGGCAGTCAGGGAAGCCATTAGAAAGATATACCTTGAAAAGAATATTTTTATAACATTTCTGATGTCAACCCAGGGAAAAAGAATCAGCAATCTCTTTGAAAACGAGTGCAGTCCTCTTTGCCATGGAAATAAACTACTCACCAGGGAATTGGTGGTGGAGTTTGTCCATGACTACTGCGCATTGAATATTTTTCCCAATGTGATTTCAGTTGATTTCTTTGATTACGGACATAAGATGAAGGGCAAGGCCATCTACTTGGATTATATAGATTTTCATCCTGAGTCACTGTCCATGAACATGAATTGGAGGGCAATGCCTTATTCAAAACATTGTTTAAGCATCATTTTCATAGAACCTGAACATCATTTGCCTGATAAGTTTTCAATGCTCGTTGAAAATCTTATCGAGTGCATAAACTCGGAACTATATATTACGGATGTGGCTTACATCGGAAGAAACAGGATATTGTGTCTATTCTACTGACTTGAGAGTTCATAGTTCCTGGTTCTTCGTTCCTGGTTGAAAGAAAATAAATTAATAAATTTGGATAGATACCTGGTCTGGCCTGAAAGATATATTGAGCTGCCAAAAATGTTGACGAGGACTCTGCCCGCAACCCAATAAAGAAAAGAGCTTTTTTGACCCCGGTGAAATGGAAGAAATTTCACTGGGCAGGCAGGATTAACCCCAGTTAAACACCCCAAAGGGACCCCGGTTTAACGGGGCAGGCCCCAGTTAAACCCTGCTTTGCAGGAAATCCTTCGGATTTGTTTAATCACGCCATATGCGTGACAGGCAGGGTTTCAGGAGTAAGTCAATAGGCTTTTTCCGCGACCCTGCGCGGAGAAAGGGGCCCCTTCGGGCAAAAAAGACTGTCCACGGAATACACTGAGTATCACGGAATTTGCATCGCAACGCTTTAAAAACTTCCGTGTCCTTCTGTGTGTTCCGTGGGCAAAACCTCTTGGCTTCCTTTGAAAATTCGGTTTCTGGTCCTGAAGCTGGCCACACATTGCTCCGCCCTGCCGGGGCGGGCCAGGGGCTTGAGCCTGAAGTCCGGCGTTTTGAACCTGCATCATGGCAGCCATTTGGCAATGAAGCGCACAATATCGCGGCCAAGTCCAACGTGGCAGATCCTCTATTTGTAAACAGTGTCATGATCCGGGTGCAACGAGAGAATTCGCAGCCAGGTTTGCTCACGGAAAGCAACGTCTCGAAAGCCTTGTCCAATTCTGAATGTATACAGTCTGGCACCGTGTGGGCCTGGTCGGGAAGAAATCACTTCCCAGTTTAAACCCCGGTCTTGATATACTTGCTGCCAGGACAATTTCTATATTTTCCGCAATGTTCCTAAAACAGCCAACTGTTCGTTTTTTTGCAGTCTGAAGAGATGTTTTTGGAATACGGGGTTGTTCAGATCCAGCTTGACAGGTTCATGATCTTGCCGGGACATCACTCTACTTGCTCTTCAATGCTGTTCAGGTCACTTGTCCGGGGTGGATTTTTTTCCGCCCAGTCGATTGCCAGGTCAAGCTCCTCCTTTATTTTCGGAGCATGAATCCACTGCTCGCTTTCAGGTATAAAACGCCCGATTTTGCAGATCCAGACTCCTTCTTCTATTTCATCCACCAGGACTTGTTGACCGGCAAATTTTTTCCCAAGTGATACCTGACCACTTTTGCCGATTGTTTTAACTGTTCCCATATATCCTCCTCATGAATGCATGAATGCATGAATGCATGAATGTTAGCACTAAGACAGGATATGTCAAACAAAAAGGTAAAGCAAACCAGAGGGGGCTGCTCAAAAAAACCGTCTTTGGCTTCGACAGATGGAGTCGCACGGCCCTGCCCTACCTGCTCAGGGTGGTCTGGCCTATGGCCTTGAATCAGGTCCTGTGGTATGCTTCATTTTTTGCTTTGTTTGCCACCGCCTCTGCCCTGCCCCACGGAAGTGTACAGGCCATGGCCGGTATGAGCGCCGGAATGCGCATTGAATCAATCCTGCACCTGCCTGCCTTTGCCCTGGGTCTGACCTCTTCCTTAATAACCGGCAGCAGCCTGCACACATTGAATGTTTACCAGCTGAGAAGGATGACGTATAAAATAATGGTCCTGGGCCTGGGCGAAATCTGCCTGCCGGCTGCCCTGCTCTGGTTTGCCGCCGGACCTCTGTCCGGACTTATGACCACAGATGCGCAAACAGCTGCAGAGGCTGCTTCTTTTTTGAGGTTCAGTCTTTGCGCCATGCCCTTTCTTGTGGTGTATATGACCCTTTCCGTGGCCATGGCCGGTGCCGGAGCCACCCTCTATCAGCTGCCGGCAATGGCCGGCTCTGCCTGGCTGGTGCGCATTCCTCTGGCCTGGTACCTGGGCCATGTATACATGAAAGAATCCACCGGAATCTGGTGGGCCATACTCATCTCCCTGATCATCCAGGCCCTTTTCATGCGGCTAAAGCGTACTTCCTCGAAAAGAAAAAGAGTATCTCACGTCCGGCCTGAAGCAGGCCTTGAGACGCCGAGCAAGGCAGGAGGAAGAAATTCAATATTCATATCCACCGAGCCGGGTGGCCACTCCTCTGTTCACCAGGGCTGCCACCAGATTTCGGTCGGATTTTGAATTAAGCCCAGTGATATCCCTGACATCTGCGTTGGAAAATACAGGTTTTCCTTTTTCATGGAGCATGCCCACCAGATAGGCCGCCTGAGGGCCGAGTGTTTTCAATTTTTTATTAGCATTCATATGCAAAAAGCCCATCCTGGTTATGCATATTGCATATAAAAAATAATTAAGTCAACCACATTGTGTACCTTTAGTTGGCCTTAGCTTATAGCCCAGAGCCTATCGCCTCCTGCCTTGTAGCCCCAGTCCCCTCCTTCACCAGCCAGCCTTGATCTAGACCGTCTAAAATGGCCTCCGCCAGTTGACCTGTATTTGGCCCCTGATTGCAATCAGAGCCACATGTCTGCACTATCAAATTGAGGCTTCAAAGGATTCCTCGGTCAACCAATCCCTTCTTGAATGACAATTTGAGACTCCATCGCCCTTCATCACCACCGGAAACTGAAGCCGTACTCCAAATCCCTTTTCCTTCCTCGTTCTTCTTTCGCCGTCTCACCGCCTCACCGTCTTTCAATTTCAGCACTCCAGCATTCCAGCCCCTGATGAACCCAGTGAAATCCGTTGCGCCAAGACTTCGTCTATTATCACAAGGCAGGCACCCCGAAGGGGACCCCGGTTCAACGGGGTAAACATTCCAGCATCCCAGAATTCCAGCATTTTTTACCTTGTCAATCTTTCTCACCGTCTTTCCTTCTTGACAACAAGATAAATTGAGATAAAATATCTCAAAAAGGAGTCGCCCATGCACACTCAAAACATGGCCCATGTGAACATATCCGTTCCAGCCGACAGCCTGGCATTGATAACGGCCCTTGTCATCAAGCTTGGGGGGCATGTCCTCGATCAGCCTGGACTGGACAATTCCTGCAGCCCCCTGTCCGAATTGGACCGTGGCGGAAAAATGCTCAAAGGGCTCCGCTTGCGAGCCGGACTCACGCAGGAACAAATTGCAATCGCCCTGGGCATTCCTCAAAGTCATATTTCCGAATTCGAGAGGGACAAGCGCGGTATTCCCTTCAAGCATGCCCGAAAGTTGGCGGAGCTTCTGCATACCATCCCGAGCCATCTCATGAAGCCCAACGATGCCACACGCGAAGCCATGGCCGAACTTGGAGCAGGCAATGGGCATCGTTGCGAATCTGTAAAAGATCTGTTCCAGGACTTGGCGGCGCTAACAAGCTAGTCCATGCTGACGCCGATTCTCTCGTCAAAATTCAAGAAAGATATTCGACGCATGAAACGACGCGGCAAGGACATGAACAAACTGAGGGTGCTGCTTGAGCTGCTGGTCAACGAAACGCCTCTCCCTGAAGCCTATCAGGCCCATCCCCTGAAAGGAAGCTGGCTGCCTTTTTGGGATGCCCATCTTGAACCCGACTGGCTCCTCATCTATTTGCAAAAGGACGGAGAACTCCTGCTGGCACGCACAGGAACCCACGCGAATATCTTTTCTTCATAGAGAAAAATTCCCGTTGTTATCATAACCAAACCCCAAAACCACCCTCCTCATGCCAAGACGGATCTTCGTTTCTCGTTCATGCGGACACTTTTTCCTTTCCCACCGTCTTTCCATCCCAGCATCTTTACCCCGTTGAATAACGCGCAAGCGTCCCTGCGGAGCAGGATTCAACCTGGGCCAGCATTCCCTCAATCCCTCAATCCCTCAATTCTTCAATCCCTCAATTCTTCAATTCCAGCATCCCAGCATCCCAGCATCCCAGAATTCCAGCATTTATTTTACCTTCCCACCTTCCTAATTTCCTACCTGTTTCCCCCTCAGGTTTCAGGCCTGCCCGGTGAAACCGGGGCACCCTTGGGGTGTTTCACCTGGGTCTCATCCCTCAGCCCTTTCATTTCTTCACCCCCCCCAAACACTTCCCCATCCTTCCGGACCATCCGCTCCGGGGTAAACATCAGCTCCACTTTGTCCCGACTGTATTCTCCCATTCCTCTTCGCAGCCGCAGGCTTTCGGCCAAGTAGTTGATCCTTTGGGCAAAGGCGACCACATCGCCCAAGGGGCAGAGAAGGCCTTATTGAACATGATTGATGAATTCCTTTACACTTCGCGTCAAGCGCGAAATGTAAACATCATCTTTACA